>CANNKH010000161.1 GCA_947504985.1 Methylococcaceae bacterium
CCAATCTCAGTAACAAGGGTTCTGCTAGCCGCACGTATATTCTGTGTTGTTCTGTTTTTTTGTCATTAACTAATCATACAGATATACCGGGGCTAGTTTTGCGTTTTGTCCCGTTATAAGTTGGTAGCCGCTTTATGCCATCGGTTTAAGCTCAGGTTTCGGTTACCCAAAGTTGGCGGTATGGAATCATATCGCACCGCCTTATCTCATCAGGGTAGGGCAATCACTTAAATTATTTCCGCCTGTACCTGCCACAAAAATAACGTCTTCAAATACTCATCACAATATTATCGTCACAAAAAGCACCGATAATACGCCGCTGCCCATCTTGGCAACTACCGCAAAACACATCCAAGCCTTACCATTCAGTTTTAAAAAAAACCTACTTCACAAGAAAAAAAATCAGCTATTTCAATTGATAACAAAAGAGTGTTAAAGTTAAACTTTAAGTGGCCTATTAAAGGAAAGGTGTTGAAAAACTTTTCTCAATCAAGCCAACAAGGCATAGAAATAGCTAACGAAATAACCAAACAACCCGTGTTTGCAGCTGAAACCGGACAGGTCGTTTATATGGGCAAGCAACTGAATGAAGCCAAAAATTTCAGCTTCCAAAATTTAATCATTATCAAGCATAACCAAGACTACTTAAGCGCTTATGCCAATACCAGCCGCATGCTTGTCAAGGAAGGACAACGCATAGAAAAAGGTCAGGCTATCGCAGAAATTGACGTAAAAAAACATTCGAAAAACGCCTTACATTTTGAAATAAGGAAAAATGGAAATCCGGTAAACCCCATAAATCTGTTACCAAAATAATCCACAGCTAAGCTCATCTGCTGGATGACAAAGCTTGCGCCAAATGATTGAGGAATGCTCCCAATCAATGGCGACGGTTACCGAAAAAGCTAACGATACCGACACCTCGTTATCAAACACAGCCTCTGAATGGGGGTTCAGACCAACAAGGTATTTCGATGAATAAAGAATTAATAGAATCCTCTTCGGATGATGACGTTGCCATGCCACTTGATGAAGAGTTTGTTTTTACGGATGAATTCAATACCGTTGCCGCGATAAGCGAGGTTGTCGATATAGAATTGGCTGCGATTAAAACAAAAACCACACATGATTTTGATGCCACCCGGGTTTATCTTAATGAGCTGAGCCGTTCAAAATTATTGACGGCAGATCAGGAAAAAATATACGGAATCAGGGCGCAGCAAGGCGATCAAGAGGCTCGCAAGATTATGATTGAAAGTAATCTGCGTCTAGTTGTTAAAATCTCCCGTCGTTACTTAAACCGGGGCTTGCCTTTGCTGGACATGATTAATGAAGGTAACTTGGGCTTAATCCGTGCCGTTGAAAAATTTGAGCCGGAGCGAGGATTCAGGTTTTCAACGTATGCAACTTGGTGGGTCAGGCAATCAATTGAACGGGCGATAATGAATCAATCACGCACTATTCGATTGCCGATTCATATTGTTAAGGAAATGAACACTTATCTAAAAGCCCAGCGTCATTTGGCGCAATTGCTGGATCATGAGCCTAGTGCTGAAGACATTGCGGGGCATCTCGATAAACCCGTCAATAAAGTCGAAAAAATGCTCAAGCTTAATGAGCGAGTGTCCTCTGTAGACATAGCCGTCAATAAAGATTTTAATAAACCGTTAGTTGATTCCATCAGCAACCCGGCTGATTTGTCACATGATGAAAAAATACAGGAAGATCGCATTAAATTAAATATTACGGGCTGGGTATTTGAATTACCTGAAAAACAGCGTGAAGTGATTTGCCGTCGCTACGGCCTATGTGGCTACGAAGAGGCGACGCTTGAACAAGTTGCCCAACAATTGGGCGTAACGCGGGAACGCATCAGACAAATTCAAATGGATGCACTAAAAAGATTAAAAGAAATTCTTCAAATTCATGGTTATTCTTTTGAAGAAATTTTTAGCTAAGTGCGTGTTTTAAAAGTCTCGATGTAGTAAAAATCGGCCCCAATTATCTTGGTTGTCCGAATGTAACAAAGTAAAGTTGGATGAAATCACCCCATTTCAAGATGAATTTGATCTAAAAAAACCTCAGTTTTCACCACCACCGGACTTTTAAAACACGCACTAAGGAAGGGGTACAAAACAACGTCGTTGTGTGTAACCTTGGTGGATGCCATGACTGCCAGCCCTCAAAGGACTGGCAGTCATCATAATGCCGAACTAAAATCGGCTTTGCAAAGGCCAATCTCGATAATTAAAAACCTGCCCCTCTGCCCTGACGGTTTCACAATTCGCTAATGAAATTTCGGCAAATACCCATTGCACCGCGTTCAACTCACCCATTATCAACACCCCATTATCGGGAAATCCTCTATCCACAGGGGAGTAAATAGCCGCCGCGCCGATATTAACATCGACGGCCTCTGACCACGGCGCATTGCCGACCAGACAAGACTGCACCACATAACACTGATTTTCCAAGGCTCTGGCTTGGCAACCTATTTTTACTCGATGATAGCCCGCCAACGTATCTGTGCAACTGGGCACTAAAATGAGATTAGCGCCTGCTGCCACTTGCTTTCTTGCCAGTAAGGGAAATTCACTGTCATAACAGATATTAATCGCGATTTTGCCGTAAACCGTATCAAAAACTTTTAATTCATTGCCAGATTGAATTAGCCACTGCTCGTTTTCAAAACGCGTCATCATTAATTTGTCTTGGTAAACCCATTCCCCGTTGGGCATAAACAAATAAGCACGATTATGGAACGTCTCCGCTGCTATTTTTACCGGAAAAGTTCCCGCCTGAATAAGGCACTGATATTCTTGGGCAAGTCCTTGAAATAACGCAAGGTAATCTTTCCGTAGCGACTGCATTGCCGCTAATTGTTTGCTTAATGATGAATAGACTTCTTTGCCAAACAAGGAGGCCAATTCCATCGTAGCGTATTCAGGAAACAATAAAACTTTTGCATCCTGTTTTGCCGCATCGATAACCCAGCGGCGTATTTTTTCCTCATAAGCCTGCCAGTCGCTAAGAAAACTGATGTCATATTGAGCACTTGCAATTTTAATAGTCATGTTTAAGCCAGAAGGTCATGGGTTTAGGCGTTTCTTCGTTGTCATCCAGGTCTTTCCAGACATAGCTGGTTTTTAGTTCAGGATGTTTAACATAACCACGTTTGTTCCAGAATTTATCCAGCGGTACAAAATCCGCCGAGCGACGTGGATGTTCCAACGGACGCTCCACACAGCAAAAGGTAATATGTTTAAAACCACCTAAATCTTCAGCATGGGCTTCACGTTCTTCAAAAAATCGCACCCCAATGCCTAAGCCGCGATAATGCTTGTTTAACACCGATTCACTGCAATAAAACACCTGATCAAGATCGTAGTTATGGTCAATAAACGGTTGTTTAAGCTCATCCGTTTCATATTTCATCGGAATTGCGGTGGACGCACCAACTACTTTATCGTCATCAAGTGCTAACACGATGACGCTTTCAGGATTATCAATATAAGTTTGCAGGTATTTTTTTTCATATTCCAGATTGCCATCGTATAGATACGGAAAGTCCCGGAAAACTTCAATTCTAAGTCGAGCAAGCTCAGGAATGTAGGGTAGCAATGCTTCTCCACTACGGCGTTCAATACGTATATTTTTGGACATCGTTCCACCCCTCAGACAAAAATGGCATTTTAGCGGAAATTAGATGATTGCCAATAAGGAATCCATCATAAAGCATGGTCTGCGTAGTTACGTTAGCGGTAACCTTGGAGGATGCTATGACTGCCAGTCCTTTGAGGACTGGCAGTCATTATGTTGCCAAAAGGTGTCATGTTCGTTCCTAAGCTTTAAATAAAGAGGCAATCGGTGGTTTAATACCGGCCTATTCTGATAACCCCCATGACTAAAAAAGACGCCACTATGAATCCCCTATCCCTTTCTGATGTTATGACGCAAGCCAATGAACTGTCTTTACATGGACAGCTTGAGGCCGCGATAAGCTGTTATAAAGAATGGCTGGCCTCACCGGTAACGGAATCGCAGCATCATTACATTGCACTTTTTAATATGGGTGTCTTGTTGCGTAGTGCAGGACGCATTGACGACGCTATCGTCGCCTATCAAACCTCGCTAAAATTACGCCCCGATTTTTATCAGTCATCGGTCAATTTAGGCTTGGCACTGGAGGCGAAAGGTTACGCGCAGGAAGCCATAAACGTATGGGAGTCCGCATTACAGCCTGTTGAAGGTCAAACCTTATTGCTTAACCATTTGGGGCGATCATTAGAAACCGCCAAGCAGTATGACGAAGCGGAGCGCAAACTGGAGCGCAGTTTATTGCTGGAACCCAACCAACCGGATGCTATCCAGCACTATTTTCATCTTCGCCAAAAGCAATGCGAGTGGCCGGTTATCAAGCCATTGCCAGGGCTGTCTAATCAAGACCTGCTCGATAGCTTTGGGCCGCTGGGGCTGCTGGCCTTAACCGATGACCCCAGCATTCAGGCGCACGCGGTGCAAGCGTGGATAGCGCGTAAATTGCCAAGCGCTTTACCGCCGCTTAGTTCTAGCGAAGATTATCAGCATGACCGTTTGCGTATTGGCTATATGTCCTGTGATTTTCGCTGGCATGCCGTAAGCATTTTAACGGCTGAATTATTCGAACTGCATGACCGTGAGCAATTTGAAATTTACGGTATCGATTTTAGCGTTGATGACGGCGGCGCGATGCGCAAGCGAGTCATCAATGCCTTAGATCACCATCTACCCATTCAATCATTAACCGACGAACAAGCTGCACAACTGATACGCGATCATGAAATCGACATTCTGATTGATTTAACCGGACTCACCTCCGGTGCACGCTATAAAATCCTTGCCTATAAACCCGCGCCGATACAAATAGCTTACTTAGGTTTTGTTGGCTCATGCGGTATGCCACAAATTGACTATATTCTGGTAGACCGTTTTGTCTTCCCTGAAGCCTTAACGCCATTTTATGTCGAGAAACCGCTGTACTTGCCCGAAGTTTATCAGTCCAATGACAGCCAGCGTGAAATTGGCCCAACGCCCACTAAAGAAGCCTGTGGTTTGCCAGCCGATAGCTTTGTGTACTGCTCGTTTAATGGCAGCTATAAAATAACCCCAGAAGTTTTTGCCGTGTGGATGAGTATCCTCAAGCGGACGCCAAACAGCGTGCTATGGCTGGTTGCCGACAACCAATGGGCACAGGGCAATCTTATTAAGCACGCGGTAAGACAGGGTATCGCCGCCAACCGCTTAATCTTTGCAGAACGGGTAGCCCCTGCCGATTATTTGGCAAGATACCGTGTGGCAAACTTATTACTCGATACCAGCCCTTACAATGCCGGCACAACCGCCAGTGATGCACTGTGGGCCGGTCTGCCTGTACTCACTTGTCCAGGCCGAACTTTTGCCTCGCGCATGGCAGGTAGCTTGTTAAATGCGGTTGGTTTAAACGCGTTAATCGCTGCCGATTGGTTGGCGTATGAAAACAAAGCCGTGCAACTCGCCCATCAACCCGCCGAACTTGATAGTTATCGGCAACACCTGCAAACCTCAGCGAAAAGTTCAGCCTTGTTTGATACCCAACGATTTGTGCGCAATCTTGAGGCGACATTGAAACTAGCACGACATCTCAACCAGTTAGACGAGTAGCGGCGTAAATATTCATCTAGCCCCACATAGAATGTTTTTTAATCAATGAGATACAAACTAGGCTGTCGAAATACCTTAACCACAAGTATAATTTAAACCACCGGTTAATGGATTCGAAACTCACCCCAAAGCGATGCCCCAACTGTCAAAACTGATACGCAGCCGTGACGACTGGCGAACTAAAGCCGTCCAACGAGCTAATGAACTCCGGGAGCACCGGAAAACTCACAAACGAAATCGAGCGCACATAGCCGAGCTTAAGCAACAGCTCGATGCCCTGCAACAGGCCGCTGAAGCGGATAAAAAAAAGCTGACAACGACAGCGAAGCCCGTTGTTGACTTAGGCCAAGCGCAAGAAGTCCGTACCTTGTGTGTGCTGCTGGTGATACAAGCCGTTGTTTCTTATCGCAGTGTCCCAAGAATATTAAACTTGCTCAACGCCTTGACAGGCTTTAACTTGGGCTGGGTGCCGCATTTCACCTCGGTCATCAACTGGACTTTGCGCTTAGGGTTGGGACTGCTCAAACAAGTCCAACCGGTCAGTGAACCGTGGTTGGCTATCATCGACCATTCCATCGACATCGGCACCAAAAAAGCCTTAGTGGTGTTACGGGTGCCGATCGTCGCCCTGTCTCTAAGAGGTTCGGCCATCCAACTGGCCGACTGTGAATGCATCGGCCTGAAAATCTGTGAGCGGGTCAATGGCGAAAGCATCGCGCAGGACTTGGAGGGCATTTTTAGCCAAGCCGGAAAGCCCAAGGCGATTATCAAGGACTGCGACTCAACCTTGCAAAAAGGCGTGCGCTTATGGTCTGAAAAACAAGACGTTAAAATTCCGGTGATTGCAGACATCGGGCATTCGATGACCACGGCGCTGAAAAAACAATTTGAAAAGACTGACGCGTACCAACGGTTCATTACCTTAACCAGCCAAGGCGCGAAGCGCTTACGGCAAACCGAGTTGGCGTTCCTGATCCCACCCAAACTCCGCAGTAAAGGCCGTTTCCAAAGCCTCAGCACCTTAGGCCAATGGGCTGATAAAATAGTGGACGTGTTTGCCGTCCAAGGTCGCGCCAAAAAGGGCAG
>CANNKH010000162.1 GCA_947504985.1 Methylococcaceae bacterium
ATTGCCGAATCAGACCGATTACAAGGCTTAATGGATAAGATGCTCGGGCCTAATAAACTACCGAATAAAAAGCCACTGAACATTCATGAAGTGCTTGAGCGCATAAGACAACTGGTGCAAGCCGAATCTAGCGGCAGTATCACGATAAAATATGATTACGATCCCAGCATACCCCACATTCAAGGCGACAAGGATCAGCTCATCCAGGCCATTCTAAATATCACCAGAAATGCCGTGCAAGCGACTGATGGAAAAGGTCATATCATCATTAAAACCCGTATACACCGACATATCACGATAGGCCGTAAACACTACAAATTAGCGGCAAAAATTGACATTATCGATGATGGCCCCGGCATCGATGCCGACATGATGAACCAGATATTTTATCCGATGATCACCGGTCGCGCAGAAGGCACCGGACTAGGCTTATCGATTGCGCAATCACTGATTAATCAACACAACGGCTTAATTGAATGCAGCAGCGAACCTGGAAAGACCGTTTTTTCAATCTTTTTACCCGTAGAGTTATTACCCGTGGAGACTGGCAATGAATAAGCTCGAAACTGTATGGATCATTGATGACGACAAATCCATCCGCTGGGTAGTCGAAAAAGCCTTGCAAAAAGCCGCTATTAACACGCGTAGCTTTTCTGGCGCATTGGAATTGTTATCGGCATTACAAAACGGTACACCTGACGCCTTAATCACTGATATTCGTATGCCGGGGATTGATGGCTTGGAACTGTTAGAAAAAGTTCAGCTAAGCCACCCTGAACTGCCCGTTATTGTTATGACAGCACATTCCGATCTTGAAAGCGCTGTCTCGGCTTTTCATGGCGGTGCCTTTGAATACCTGCCTAAACCTTTTGATATTAAAGAAATTGTCGATTTAGCACATCGAGCCTGTATTCATAGCCGACAACAACAAGAACGTGCCTTAGCGGCAAACAGCGCCAGCCTGGAACTTGCGTCACAAGAAACCACACCCGAAATTATCGGCGCCGCGCCGGCAATGCAAGAAGTTTTCCGAGCAATAGGTCGTCTAGCGCGGTCACACATCACGGTACTCATCAACGGTGAATCAGGCACGGGCAAAGAACTGGTTGCCAAGGCGCTGCATCGTCATAGCCCCAGAGCCAAAAATCCTTTTATTGCGTTAAACATGGCGGCTATCCCTAAAGACCTGATGGAATCAGAACTTTTTGGCCATGAAAAAGGCGCGTTTACCGGCGCCGCGACACGCAGGGCGGGACGCTTTGAACAAGCCAATAAAGGTACTTTGTTTCTCGATGAAATTGGCGATATGCCATCAGAGCTGCAAACTCGGTTATTAAGAGTGTTAGCAGATGGTGAATTCTATCCAGTCGGCGGGCACGCATCGGTCAAAGTCGATGTACGCATTATTGCGGCAACCCATCAAAATCTTGAAATTCTGGTTGACCAAGGTCGATTTCGCGAAGATTTATTTCACCGCTTAAATGTCATCCGCATACATATCCCGCCGTTGCGTGACCGCAAACAAGATATTCCACTATTACTACGCTATTTTTTAAATCAGGCCGCCATCGAACTCAATACCGAAATCAAGACATTAAAACCTGATGTTGAAGCCTTTTTAAGCACTTTGGAATGGCCTGGAAACGTGCGACAACTGGAAAATAGTTGCCGTTGGTTGACGGTCATGGCCTCAGGTCGAGAAATTCATTTACACGACTTGCCACCAGAATTACTTAACACAACCGCAGAAAAGCAGCCCTTGGGTGCTGATTGGGAAGCACTACTAAGTACCTGGGTAGATCAACAATTAGTCGCTAAACAAAGCGAAGTGGCTAAACACACTATTCCTACCGTAGAAACTATTTTAATTAAATCAGCGTTAAACTTTACCCACGGCAAACGCCATGAAGCCGCTATTTTACTAGGCTATGGTCGGAATACGCTGACCCGAAAAATAAAAGAGCTAGGGATAGAAGAATAAATTGCACCCACCTTTCTATTAAATGGCTACCCAAATTTTATGACTTTAAGCTGTTCGCTGAGCGGAGCCGAAGCGAACGACGAGATTGATAGCCCTGTTAAATTAGCCATGCGCTAACCATGATGAGAAAATTTTGCCTTTCACTTGTTATAGTATAACATCACTTACTAGGTAGCTTTATAAGCCGACAGAATGCCCTGTCAACTCATCCGATAACACTATCAATAACTCTCTTGAGCTGAGCCATGAACAAATCAATCGCTATTTTATTTTTATCGGCGGGTGCGATAGCGCCAACAGCCTATGCAGAAGACACTAATATAGAAGAATTGGACGCCGTAATTGTCACGGCTCCCTTTGAAAAAACCGCTGAAAAATCAGCGCATCCGATTACTGTTTTAGAAGATCAGGCATTACGAACAAAAATCGGTCAAACCATTGGCGAAACCCTGAAGAATGAACTCGGCATTACCAGCCAATCTTTCGGCGCCGGTGTAGGCACTCCCGTGATTCGCGGACAATCAGGCCCGCGCGTGCGGGTGATGCAAAATGGTCTCGGCAATAATGACATATCAGGATTAAGCCCGGATCACGCCAACAGCGTAGAGCCTATTTTAGCGGAGCGCATTGAAGTGTTACGCGGCCCGTCTACCTTACTTTATGGCAGCGGCGCTATTGGCGGCGTGGTCAATGTGATAGACAACCGCATTCCTGAAACGCTACCTGACAAGCTCATCGGTGGTGCCGCTGAACAGCGTTATGATTCAGTCAGCAACGAAAGCGCCAGCACGATGAAACTGGAAGGTGGCAACCGTGGCATTGCCTACCATTTTGACGGCTTTGCCAGAGGTCATGACAATGTTTATATCGGCGGCAAAGCGATTGATGAAAGCGCCGCACGAGCCACCGATACCAGTCTTGCCGGCATTAGTATTCTGGATAATCCCAATGGCGTTATTAATAACAGCAATGGTCGCAGTGAAGGCGGATCGGTGGGCATGTCTTTTATAGGCCAATCCGGTTTAATCGGCGCCGCCGTTAATCAACTGAATAATAACTACGGTATTCCTGCCGATGGTAGTGGTGGTGCCCCCATTCGTATCGACATGACCCAAACCAAATACGATTTGAAAGGACAGCTGAAAAATCCACTGCCGATAGCCAACGCCTTACGCTATAAATTCGGTTACACCGACTATAAACATGTCGAGCTGGATGACGGCGTCCCGGCAACCACCTTTCTTAACGAATCCTTTGAAAACCGCATAGAACTGGAACACAAACCAGTTGGCTTAATGAAGGGCTTGCTTGGTTTTCAATCGGTAAACAGCCAATTTGCAGCCTTGGGTGAAGAAGCGGTGGTACCGCGCTCAGACATCGACAACTACGGTCTATTTCTAGTTGAGTCGCTGGCGTTGGACAATATGACTTATGAGTTAGGAATGCGTGGCGAATCAGTAACGATAGCACCAGAAACCCACAGTGATTTTTCTTACGCCCCATTGAGTGGATCAGCGTCTGCATTATGGGACATCACCGATCAACATCAGCTTAGTCTAGCGGTGACACATTCCGAACGAGCACCGCAAGTGCAGGAATTATTATCTAACGGCGTACATGAAGCGACGCGCAGTTACGAGCGAGGCAATGCCAATCTCAAAGAAGAACTTTCCAATAACCTGGATCTGGGCTACCGCTATAAAGCAGACGGGATGACCGCTCAACTTAACCTGTTCCACAACTGGGTCGGTGATTATATTTATCAACACCGTAGCGACAGCGCCGTCTTTAATAAGGATAACGAACGCTTTGAAACAGCGTGTAGCACGATTGCCTGCTTACCCATACTCGAAAGCCGCCAGACCGATGCGATTTTTAAAGGTTTTGAAGCACAACTGACCTTTCCACTGATGGAAAACCATTATGGACTAGTCGATCTAAATCTATTTGGGGATTACACACGGGGAGAATTTACCAACGGCGGCAACGTACCTCGTATGCCCCCGTTACGTTACGGCGTGCAACTCAGTTACGATAACAATGACTGGAGCAGTAATATCCGTTTAACACGCGGCGAAGCGCAAACCGCAGCAGGCGATAATGAATCAAACACGACCGCCTTTTTATTACTAAATCTGGGTGCACAATATCGCCTAGCAAACTTAGGTAAAGCTGAAGTCATGTTGTTTGCCAACGCTAAAAACCTGCTCGATGAAAATATCCGCAATTCGACCTCGTATTTGCGTAATTTTGCACCGGAACCAGGACGTAGCGCTGAATTGGGCATAAGAGTTAGCTTGTAGGTTTAACCGTCACTGCCATTAAGTTAAGAAAAAATTCCACTAAAGCAAATAGTTATGTTGATAAAATCCCCCCTACCCCCCCTTTTTCAAAGGGGGGAATTAACAGCATCGAAGCTGTCCTTGTAAGACGACGAACCTCCCCCTTTGAAAAAGGGGGAGAGCAAAGCGAGGGGGCGGAGGGGGATTTTTAAATTCACAACATAATGATTTTATTTATTCCTTAACTTAATGGCAGTGAGGTTTAACCATCCCACCTTACGTTGGTAGCTATAATACGTTGGTAGCTATAATATGTTAACTGACAGTCAATTTTGATGATAATCCATTGACAAACTAAGGAAATTTGCACTATCTTCGAGACAAGAAACTAGGCCATAGGCTGAGTTTCTACACCTGCACTAATCATGCACAGCACCAATTAAATACGGGATAACAATTATGAATAATTTTAAACCATTACTAATTTCATTGCTTTTATGCAGTAGCCTGTCAACGCTAGCTTTAGCTGATAACGTTCAATTACCCACTAATCTTGGTTTTGCAGGTGTGGGCATAGGTTCCAATCAATATCTAGGGGTTTACCTTGCCAATCCACCGGTACCCGTTAAAACATCCGCAATTAAACACAGCGAGATACCTGTACCGACCACAGTGCCAGATTGCAATGTTGAACTGATGGTGTCAGATATTGCTGGTAACCCAGTGGATCCAATTATTGAACCATTAACAGTTTCTCCAGGAAAAACCGTATTTAAAAAAGTTGTCGAAGCCACTGCCGTCGCGCCTGTGTCGTCTGAGCAGCCACCTGAATATTTCAAGGTCAATGTCAAAATGACCAGCGCAACCCCGACGCCAACACCAGCGCCAGCCAGCATGAGCAGTCCAAGTAAAAGCAGCACTGGATGCAGAGGCGTAACGGCTACACTTGGCGTTTATGACAGATTAACTAATGACTTGCTAGTCGCACTGCCAACACCACCAATCCCACAAAAATAATTCACTACTATCAGATAGCTAAAAAAGCTATCGGTCTAAACATAAAAGCCTCGGTCTGTAATAGATCGAGGCTTTTTTACGTTTAAAAGCTTATCGTTGGTCGCATTAACAACAGGCGTAAGGTAACCTCTCATCGTTATACACAACTGTTCTTATACTCGTCATTCCGGCATGGATTGCCGGAATCCAGATCACAGGGATGTGAAACTGCGGGTTTACACGTCTGCTCAATCAAGCACTTGTGCAGCCGCTAAGTTACCTTCCTTGGCACTGGATTCCGGCATCCATGCCGGAATGACGATACTTGTACCGCTCGACCGGACTTGTGTATAACGATGAGAGGTAACTTTGGGGATGCCATGACTGCCAGTCCTCAAAGGACTGGCAGTCATTATATTGTCGAACTGATACAATCGCATTCTGCATGTGCGAATTCATTCGCGTTATTTCATGCTCATTCCTTAAAATAGAGACACACCGCCCTACTCAAAGACACCTCATGACCTACGCTTCTTTAAATAAACTGTTACCGCTACTGGTTATGCTGGCCGGACTCGCTGCGACCTATTTTTTTCAGCAAGAAAGCTTGAAAACTCATCATCAGCGCCAACAAGACAACTTTGATTACCAGGCACAGGAAATCATACTGCGCATTAAGCAACGGATAGAGGCTTACGAACAAATCTTACTCGGCACCCAAGGGCTATTTATCGCGTCAGAGAATGTTAACCGAGCCGAATTTCGTAACTATGTAAACAACTTACAACTGGCTAATCAATACCCCGGCATTCAGGGCGTTGGCTTTTCGCTGCTGATCCCGCCGTCCAAAAAAGCGGCGCACATCCAAGCCATCCAATCAGAAGGTTTTCCTAACTATACGCTACGTCCCGAGGGCAAGCGTGACCGCTATACCAGCATTATCTATTTGGAACCGTTTACTGACCGTAACCTGCGTGCCTTTGGTTATGACATGTACTCAGAAGCGGTGCGCCGGACTGCGATGGAACAAGCGCGTGATTTTAATCAACTAACAATGTCAGGTACGGTCAAACTGGTGCAGGAAACTGAACAACAGGCGCAAGCCGGTTTTCTGATGTATGTTCCGGTGTATCGTCATGGCATTCCGCACAACACACAGACTGAACGACGCGCCAATCTCATCGGCTGGGTTTATTCGCCTTTTCGCATGAATGATTTGATGCAAGGCATCCTTGGCGAGCAAATCAAGATGATGGGTATTGAAATTTTTGATACTGAAAACGCCAACTTAGCGACGTTGATGTACACCAGCAGCGACAAACCCGACAATATGCCGCTATACCAATCCACTCAGCGCCTAACATTTAGCGGACATGACTGGATCATCAAGCTCAGCACGTTATCCGCCTTTGCTGCCAATATCGACACCGGACAAGTGACTCTGTTACAAATCACGGGCACCTTGATGAGCGTGATGACATCACTGCTGGTTTGGTTTCTGATGAA
>CANNKH010000163.1 GCA_947504985.1 Methylococcaceae bacterium
ATGTAAAAATTATAGTGAATAATCAATATATTGAACGCATCATGATGGGGTTGGATGAATATTTACTTGTAACCTTTGGTGGATGCCATGACTGCCAGTCCTCAAAGGACTGGCAGTCATTTGGTTAAATACGGTAAAAATCAACCCGCTGAAGTATCATCCTGCAACCGTGTCATCCAGGGTTGCAATGCCAGAGGATCAATATGAAAAGCTAATGCTTCAGGTTTATGCAGCAAACCTTCCTCACCGGACGCATTCGGATTTAACTGCCTTTTCTCAACGAAATCAACCATGCGACGGGCGTTATAAATCACTAATACACGATACCCCTGATTGCTGTGATAAATCTGATAGGCCACATTAGTCTCATCAAAAGCCGGATTTCTTGCAATCAGCGCGGCTATGGTGTCGGCCTGATGACCTGCCAGGTTCTTTAGCACTGAATCGTGATGATAGCCTATCAATGACTTGAAAAATTCTGCCAAAGAGCCTGCCAGCTGATGGCGTTGCAAAGCACAAATTTCTTCATCGTTAAAATCAAAACTTTCAGCAACCAGATAATGCTTGTCGCGCTCACCATCATTGGCAAACAATGACAGTTTTTTTAAGGCCGTATGCTGCAATGCGGTCAGAAAGGAACCTGGCGCCCGGATGTGTTTATCAACCGTAACCACCCACGGTAAGGCACGACCTGTTTTCTCAAAACGTTCCTGTACACTTTTGATAACCGCAGAGCGTGGCAACTCATCCGCACGACCTTGTGGCTTGACCAGAAAGGCGTCAACCGCCGTTATTTGAGTATGAAATCCAGCGGCGTTAAATTCACTAATAATATCTGCATAACGAGGTTTATAAGGAATACCTGTACCGTCATAAAGAATATTGATGCGTAACCTGCGGGCATCGTGGGACACCAAGCCACGTAATTTATTGGCAAACGGTTCGACAAAGACATAATCATCACTATGATGGCTAGCAGCGGTTAGCACGGTGTACAAATTGCTGAGTTTACGAAATTCATCCAATGAAGCAATCACAAAATTATCACCGCATTGCGCCGCCGCTATTTCTTCTACCGCCGTTTTACCGGAACCTGCCCCGCCCATACTCATAAATAGCTTGGGGTATTTATCTGCACGCTTGCCCTGGAAAATTGCGCTTTTGGCGTTATCGAGTTTTCTCGTAATATTGCCGATTCTCTCAAAAGCTATTTCCACGCCGCGCTGCAAACGTTCATCCCCTTGCGCCTGACTTAGCAACTGGTCTTTTAATACAGTATTGTTAGCTAAATCAAACACGGTCGCCGTGTCACCGAGGCACTGCTTAAGTAATTGCAGTAATTCAGTATGACCGGGCGCACGCAACCCCGTCAGGATATTAATATCAAGACAAAACAACGGTGCAACCCCGTTTTCAGCGATACGGATACCATCAATTTCAGTCACACCAGCACGACGCAACGCGGCTGTACCCGGTAAATAGCCGATGATGGTTTCGGAAAGTTCAGGGGGATAGTCAGCAAACTGTTTACCGGGTAAAAACAACGCTTCTTTAATACTATATAACGGCACTAGACCGCCATTCACGGTTACCAAACAGGCAACACCCTCAGCGGTTTCATGAAACAAAAACGGAATGCCCAGAACAAACTTCTTGTGTTCAGGCCATTTACCGTAACCGTTGGGCTTGTTTTGCAAACTCTTGCAACACAAAGGATCAAGCGCATGTACAAAGGCGGTGGTAACGTCTTCGTGACTACTGGTCAGCTCATGCAATGCCGCAGAATCGTTGACCGCCAGCCGTCTAAAATCAATACCTTGCTCATAAACACTTTTAAACGCAGGTAGATTTCCCAACGCAATCATAAAAAAATCCAGCGTGATGCGGTTACCATAATTAAAGGGTCTGACATCGCGCATTTTTTGGTAAAACACGCTTAAGCGTTCGGCGATATTGTCGGTCTGAATCACAAAACCGTTATTATCGAAAATAGCCGTGTCTTTATTATCATCACCATCCAAAACCAGACGTTCTATGGCAATACGAAACTGCTTACGCTTGGCGGCCTCCGGCATCGTGCCGGGGCGATGACTGACAGTCGCCTGATCTTTCCAGTCATAAAACATTTCCCGATGAATACGCGAGAAAAGCTCAGTCATATAGGTCACACGCTTTGCCTGATCGTGCGAAACCGTATTTTCAATTTCCCGTTGCAACGTGCTCAATACGACACAGCCTTGCGCAATCGCCAGCGCGGTTCGTAATTTTTTCAGCTGTTGGTAACCGGGAATTTTGTTAGTCGCGTTTGTATTCACTTGAGCCTTTGATGGTGGGAATTCAGATTTTTTTGATAAGGAATGAGTACGACACACTTCGTTGTGTATGCGCGATGATTGCCAGTCCTCAAAGGACTAGCAGTCATTATATTGCCGAAGTTATTTCATGCTCAATCCTAAGTATAACCCTGCAAATGATGATAGATTACTTACAGGGTTTATTCAAAATATTCAGCAAGCACATCGCTATGCCTTTGCTTGAAAACGGCATGATCTTCCCCATATCAATAAGCACTTAAAAACTCACCATCATAAAGGCACTTACCATGCGAATGGACAAATTAACCAGCAAGTTTCAAGCCGCGTTAGCGGATGCTCAAAGTCTGGCTCTGGGCAAAGATCAGCAGTTCATAGAGCCTGTGCATGTCATGATGGCTTTGCTGGATCAGGAAGGTGGCAGCATCCGACCCTTATTAAGTCAGATTAACGTCAATATTCAACAACTGCGTAGCGATTTGCTCAAAGAACTGGCACGACTGGCTACCGTCAGTGGTTCGGGCGGCGATGTGCAAATCTCTAATGAATTATCAAGATTACTTAATTTAACCGATAAACTGGCGCAAAAGCGTAACGATAAATTCATCTCCAGTGAACTATTTTTATTAGCGGCGTTAGAAGAAAAAGGCGTTTTACAAGAATTACTGAAAAAAGCCGGGCTCAGCAAACAAATCATAGAAAAAGCTATTGATGCCCTACGCGGCGGTCAGGCGGTGGATGATGCTAATGCAGAAGACCAGCGTCAAGCACTAAATAAATACACGATCAATCTCACCGAACGCGCAGAACAAGGCAAGCTTGATCCGGTCATCGGACGAGATGATGAAATCCGCCGCACTATCCAAGTGCTACAACGGCGTACCAAAAATAATCCGGTGCTTATCGGTGAACCTGGCGTAGGTAAAACGGCCATTGTTGAAGGTCTGGCGCAACGTATCGTTAATGGCGAAGTGCCGGAAGGAATGAAACATAAGCAAGTGCTGGCTTTAGATATGGCGGCGTTGATTGCTGGCGCCAAATTTCGCGGCGAATTTGAAGAACGCTTGAAAGCCGTGTTAAACGATCTTGCCAAACAAGAAGGTCAGGTCATTTTATTTATTGACGAATTGCACACGATGGTCGGCGCGGGCAAGGCGGAAGGCGCGATGGATGCGGGCAATATGCTAAAACCTGCACTCGCACGCGGTGAATTGCATTGCGTCGGCGCCACCACGCTCGATGAATACCGCAAATATGTCGAAAAAGATGCCGCATTAGAACGCCGCTTCCAAAAAGTTTTGGTCGATGAGCCATCAGTTGAAGACACCATCGCCATCCTGCGTGGTTTAAAAGAAAAATACGAAGTCCATCACGGCGTTGATATTACCGATCCGGCGATCATCGCGGCGGCAAATCTGTCCTACCGCTATATAAGCGACCGGCAATTGCCCGATAAAGCCATTGATTTGATTGATGAAGCCGGTAGTCGCATCCGCATGGAAATGGATTCCAAGCCGGAGGAAATGGATAAATTGTACCGACGCTTAATCCAGTTAAAAATCGAACAAGTGGCGCTGAAAAAAGAAAAAGATGCCGCGTCTAAAAAACGCCTGGAAATTTTGGAACAAGACATTAGCACTCTGGAAAAAGAATATTCTGATCTGGAAGAAATCTGGAAAGCAGAAAAAGCCTCCTTGCAAGGTTCGGCATCAATCAAAGAAAAACTGGATCATGCCAAAACAGAACTCGAAGCCGCCAGCCGCGCTAATGATTTAAACCGCCAAGCTGAACTGCGCTACGGGATTATTCCTGCATTGGAAAAACAGCTAAATCAGACCGTCCCTGCTGAAGCACAAAAAATGACTTTGTTGCGCAACAAAGTAACCGAAGAAGAAATTGCCGAAGTCGTATCAAAATGGACGGGCATCCCGGTATCCAAAATGATGGAAGGCGAACGCGAAAAACTGTTGCACATGGAAGAAGCACTCAGCAAACGCGTGGTGGGGCAAGAAGAAGCGTTGAACGCCGTCAGTAATGCGATACGCCGTTCACGTGCCGGATTGTCCGACCCCAATCGTCCTAACGGTTCATTTTTATTCTTAGGACCCACTGGTGTCGGTAAAACTGAGCTTTGCAAAGCCTTGGCAGAATTTTTATTCGATACTGTTGATGCGATGGTGCGTATTGATATGTCCGAGTTTATGGAAAAACATTCTGTAGCACGCTTAATCGGTGCGCCTCCAGGTTATGTCGGCTATGAAGAAGGCGGCTATTTGACCGAATTAGTCAGACGCAAGCCGTATTCGGTCATTTTGATGGATGAAATCGAAAAAGCTCATACCGACGTGTTCAATGTGTTGTTGCAAGTGCTTGATGATGGCCGCCTGACCGATGGTCAAGGACGCACTGTTGATTTTAGGAATACGGTTATCGTGATGACCTCAAACTTAGGCTCAGATGTCATCCAGGAACTGGCAGGCGAAGCGCTGTATCCGGTGATGAAAGCGGCGGTTATGGAACGAGTTAGCCAGCATTTCCGTCCTGAATTCATCAATCGTATTGATGAAGCCGTTGTGTTTCATCCTTTAGGACGTGGACAAATCAGAGCGATTTCCGGCATTCAGATTGAGTATTTGCGAAAACGTCTGCAAGATCGTGAAATCGGTTTTGAAATCACCGAGCAAGCACTGGATTTATTGGGTGAAGCAGGTTTCGATCCGGTTTATGGCGCAAGACCGATGAAACGCACGATACAGCAACAACTTGAGAATCCGTTGGCGCAACAAATATTATCGGGCGCCTTTGCCGCTGGCGATGTCATCAAAGTTGATATTGACGAGTTGGGCATGTTGCGGTTTTTGAAAGCTTAAGAAAGCGAGAGTCGTTTTTTGGGAGCGGCTTTATAGCTGCTCTCACAACGATTCGTTTTCCTAAAAAACCGCAACCGTATCTTAATTATGTTGAGCTATCACTCCGCCAGACGACGAGCTGATAACCCTGAAACCATTAGATACAGGCTTAAAATAATCAGTGCGATGTCGGCCATGAGATAGGGATCGGTGACAAACGCTACGGTACTGGCCGATAATGCGAAGACACCTAATCCCCAAAAAAATTTATTCATACCAGGAGAATTTTGCTTGATTTTCATTTAGGCTAACCTCTATGTATCAATAGGTTATTGATAATGCGCTATTATTGAATAACGGTGAATTGTCTAGTTACCAGACGAGATTACTATAACATCCCTTAAGGCTAGTCTCTATACTCAGCGTTACTGCCATTTCGCTTCGACTTCGTTCGCTGAGCGAAGTCGAAGCGAACAACTTAATTGTGGGCAGTAAACCCAAACAAAAATGACCCGCCCAAGCGATTTACAGGAGCAACGCATGAAAAAATATAGCCTCATGACGGCATTCAGCCTACTTATGATAATCGCCAAAAACGGCGCTGCCGAAACTTTCAATTTACCGCTGCATCTTGATTACAGCCTGATTAAAAATGCGGTTATCAGCCAACTTTATACCGGTGAAAACAACACCGCTAAACTTTGGAAAGACAAACACGGTTGTAGTTTTTTAACACTATCTGATCTTAAAATCAGCGGTCAGCAAGGGCAAATCCAGTTGTTAAATAATGTCCACGCCCAATTTGGAACCCAGTTTGGCGGCCAATGTGTCCCCGTTTTAAAATGGCGCGGCGTATTGGAAACCTGGCAAAAACCCACGTTAAGCGCTGACCACAAGATTTTAAGTATACCGATCACCAAAGCCATTGCTTACGATCAGCAAGGTCGTCACACCGACATTGGTAAATTACAAGATTTACTGCAAAGCGTTGTCGAGCCCAAACTTGCCGCCATCAAAATTGATTTGCATGAATCACACAAGGATATTGAACGCACGTTAACGCCATTTTTACCGAAAGAAAATGTCGCAGAGCTTAAAAAGTCGCTGGATACCTTAATATTCAACCGAGCGGATGCTGATAACAACGGCGTTGGGATTAATCTCAGCTTTAATGCGCCCATTAAAACCACCACACAAAAATCAAGTCCTGCCTTCAGCGACGTTGAACAAAAACAATGGCAAGCTGCTTGGCAATCATGGGATAGTTTTTTAAATAACGCCATACAGCAAGCCTCGGCAGATACCCAATCGCAAGAACTGCGTGACATGCTCACTGAAATACTACTGGAATCACGCCGCGCGTTTCAGGCGGGCTTAAAAGCACATGATGTAAAAGACGGTGATCCGATACGAGAATTTTTTACGATGACCTGGGAACGTCTGGCACCTCAAATGCGCACACTGGCGAAACAATTACCGGAAGCTCAAGGTTTGCGCTATATGACTTTCATCGCGGCAACGGATGTTATTTATCAGCTAGAAAGCATAGGTGCCCCCTTCGGTATCGATATTTCATCGGATGGGTTACGCCG
>CANNKH010000164.1 GCA_947504985.1 Methylococcaceae bacterium
GCCGCAGAGCGGACAAGGCTTGCCATCGATCAAATGTACCCGATCAATGGTCATTTTTTTCAATAAGGCTTCTCTAGTGACTAACTCATCAAGCGCGCGTTTTATATTTTCTTCACGGCTGATTTCCTGAATAATTTTTTCCAGTTCAAGTGATAACGCATCAGCATCGCCTTCTGGCTCGTCTTGACGTTTAAAAAGTGTAAAAAGACCAAAGCCGCGTTTGCTGAGTTTTTGATGCGCTACCGCCAGATCATAGAGTTCTTGGAACGCTTTGACTCTTTCCTGCTGCTCTCTTTTTAAGTCGTCAATGGCCTCGGGATCATAGCCCTTAAGCACTTGTTTCAGCTCGTTTTCATTGGTTTCAAGCTGCTGTTTTAATTCGGTAGCTTTTAGCTTTTCTTTGTCTAGTGAAGCGCTTGCTGTTTTTAATGACGAGACTGTGTTTTTTAACCATTTATTGAATGTTTTTTGCTGTTCAGTTAAGTCAGCTAATTCAGCCTTGAGTTTTTTAAGTTTGGCGGTCTCAGGAAAATTGGCTAATAACGATTCATCAGTCGCATGTTCTTGTAGCCAAGCATCTACCGAAGCAATGGCGGTCTTTTTTTCAGTTTGCTGCATCGCCAGCGATTGCAGTAAGACATCTTCGGCTTGTCTGTTGGAGCGGAGTTGATTAACTTCTGCTCTAATTTCGTCAATAGTTTGCTTTTGATCGCTAAACACTTTATCAGCCGCACCGTCGGGCATTGCGGTATTGTCGCCTAGCTGGTTTTTTATCTGCAATAATTCAGTTTGCAAACTTTTTAGGTTGGCTTTGCCTTGCTGAATAAGCTGAGTTTTGTTATCAATGGCAGCAAGGTCATCGTTAAAAAGCAACGCATTTTGTACGGCGTCGATTTTATCGAGGGATGCTTGGGTATCTGTTATTTGTATTTCTATGGCTTCCAGTCGATGTTTCTGTTCGGCGACCTGATGTTCAAGTGCGGCGACATGACTCAGTACGACTTGCTGTTGCTCAAGCGCATTTTGTTCTTGTTGCCATTCTGTGTACTGTTCTTGATAATCCAATAGATCATGTTGGCAGGCTTCGCGTTTTTTAGGCGCCATAAGGACAATAGCCGCTAATTCCTGTTTAATCCGCTCAATAGCTATTTGTGCCGCGTTGGCTTTATCAGAGACTTCTTTTTTATAATCAGCATAAATATCAGTACCGATAATTTTTTCCAGAATATCCATGCGTTCGCTATCGAGCGCATTCAGAAACGCTGAAAAATCACCTTGAGCCAACAATATCGAGCGGGTGAAATTACGGAAATTCATGCCAGTAAGTTCAGTAATTCCGGCGCAAACTTGCTGCGCTGTACTCGCCAATAGTTGGTTATCAGCAAGACGGATCAACTGCATCTGTGCCGATTGCAACTCGCCATCAGGATGATTTTCTGTGCGTTGTATATGCCAGCTTGATCTGTATTTATCACTTCCCAATGCAAATTCAACTTCCGAAAAACATTCAGTAGTGTGCTGAGTCATCACAAATTCGGCAGGTCTGTCAAAACGAAATGTTTCGCCATATAAACCCAGGGTGATAGCATCCAGAATACTCGATTTTCCAGAACCATTCGGTCCAGTAATGGCAAAAACACCGGTATCAGAAAAAGGCGATTGCTCAAAATCAATGCGATTCTCGCCTTCTAATGAGTTGATGTTTTTGAATAGAATATTGAGTATTCTCATAAAATTATAATTGATAAAACAGACTTAAAAATCATAATACATTGTTTTAAATGTATTTTATTTAACTTAATGGCAGTGGTACATGGCTGGGTACGCCTTAATTATGCTATCTAGTGATACTTGGTGCAACCGTGCAGGACGATAAATATATTCAATCGGTTATATCTATTTTAAGACGGCTCGGGATAGCTTGACACATCACTCCACATTCTGAATCTGCTCGCGCATTTGCTCAATTAGCACTTTTAGCTCAATGGCTATTTGTGTCATTTCTTTGTCTGCTGATTTTGAACCGAGTGTGTTGGCTTCGCGGTTTAATTCTTGCATTAGAAAATCCAGTCGTCGGCCAACGGGTTCAGGTTGTTGCAGTACACGTAACACTTCGGCGATATGCGTTTCTAGTCTGTCCAGTTCTTCGGTGACATCCAGTTTTTGAGTGAGTAAGACCAGTTCTTGCTCCAGACGGTCAAAATCAGGTTGTGCTACCAGTTCAGTCACTCTGTCTTTGAGTTTTTTACGAATCAGCAACAAGACTTCAGGCATCCGCTGGCTTGCTGTCACCACAAAACTTTGCATTTTTAGGCAGCGTTCTTCGATTAGACATTTAAGCTGAAAACCTTCTCTTGAACGTACTTCGAGAAAATCATCGAGTGTTTTTTTGACTAATTCAGTTATACCGAAAGCAATGTCTTCTCTGTCGATTTCCGGTTCCTGCTGAATACCAGGGAAGGCTAATATATCCAGTGCCGAAAAAGCTAGCGAGGCTGACATCTGTTGTTCAATTTGATCGGTTGCTGATAACAGTGCTGCAACAGCGGTGTTGTCGATAACAAAATGCTGTCCACTTTTAGCTTGTTTTTTACTGTTGATTGAACATTCTATTTTGCCGCGACTGACTTTTTCTGCAATAACCGCACGCAAGTTGGCCTCGATAAAGCGCAAGCGATCCGGCAATTTTAAAGTGATGTCACAATAACGGTGATTAACGGAGCGTAGTTCACAGTTAAGGGTTAGATTGCCTATATCTGCTTCATTGCCAGCATAAGCGGTCATACTTTTTGTCATTTTTCACCTGTGGTATCAATTTAATAGGTCGTCACTATACTATGGTTGGTCAAAAATTAGCAGATCTGTACTCTTTGCCTATTTCCTGTCAATGATTAAACAAGAATTACGAGCAATTCAGGTATACTGTGCGGTTTTCATTTTGGTGGAACATAACTATGAGACCTAGCGGACGCAACCCGGATCAACTAAGAGATATCACGTTTACCTGTGGCTATACCAAACATGCAGAAGGCTCTGTTCTTGTTGAATTCGGTGATACCCGTGTGCTTTGTACCGCCAGTGTTGATAAATCGGTTCCCCGATTTCTTAAAGGTAAGGGGGAAGGTTGGGTGACAGCGGAATACGGTATGTTGCCACGCTCTACCCATAGCCGCATGGGGCGTGAAGCCAGTTATGGCAAACAGGGGGGGAGAACGCTGGAAATTCAGCGTTTGATTGGTCGTTCATTACGGGCTGCTGTTGATTTAAAGGCGCTGGGTGAACACACCATCACCATCGATTGTGATGTGTTACAGGCCGATGGGGGGACGCGTACCGCATCAATTACCGGCGGTTTTGTCGCTTTATCATTAGCTGTTCAAAAAATGCTCAAACGCAAACAAATCAAATCCAGTCCGTTGCATGGTCAGGTTGGTTCGGTTTCGGTAGGGATTTACAACGGTATCCCTGTGCTGGATCTGGATTATGCCGAAGACAGTAACGCAGAAACGGATATGAATGTCGTGATGAATGATGCTGGCGCGTTTATTGAAGTTCAGGGTACGGCTGAAGGTCATGCCTTCAGAAAAGATGAGCTAGATGCAATGCTGATTTTGGCAGGTAACGGTATCAAACAATTAATGGAAAAACAGCGCATTGCTTTGGGTATGGTCGATTAATGTTTTTAGCATCGCAACAGATTGTTCTTGCCAGTGGCAATGTCGGCAAGATTAAAGAAATCCAGGCTATGCTTGCGCCGCACATTATCGTTCCGCAAGCCGTATTTAAGGTATCTGAATGTGATGAAATCGCGTGTACTTTTGTAGAAAATGCGTTGTTAAAAGCTCGAAATGCGGCACGGCATTGCCATTTGCCGGTTATCGCTGACGACTCCGGTTTAATTGTTGATGTGTTACAGGGTGCGCCGGGCGTCAAGTCTGCGCGTTATGCCGGTATTGGTGCCAGCGATCTGGACAATGTGAACAAATTGCTGGAGACCTTAGCAGGTATTCCTGATACACAACGCACGGCGCGTTTTGTCTGCATTATGGTTTTTATTGAACACGCTGACGATCCTTGTCCGTTGATTGCTCAGGGGATGTGGGAAGGCAGCCTATTGAATCATGCTGTTGGTGGCAATGGGTTTGGTTATGATCCGATATTTTGGTTAGCTGACCAACAATGTACCTCGGCTGAATTATCGGCTGATGCCAAAAATGAACTGAGTCACAGGGGACAGGCTTTAAGGCAACTCACCGCGCAAATTAAAGCCAGGGAAAGTGTTTGACAGCATGAGGGCAGTGGTGCCTTTCTAACCTTGGTCTATTCAATTAATCGATTCTGAACTTACTTTATTTACCTACTCGATGGGCTTGCCTTTTCATATCGCTAATCAGTTTGCCGCTAATGTTTCGGTAATAACGCCACTGGGTAACGGTTTAATTAATGATACTTTTCTGGTTACTGCTGCCGTATCTCCCTTTGTTTTACAGCGCATAAATGCAAAGGTTTTCCCAGAACCTAAGCTGATTACAGAAAATTTACTGATCCTTAATCAGCATGTGAAGCAAAAAGAGGGGGCTCAATTACGGCTGCCGGATAGTTTAACCACTCTAACCGGGCAGTCGTATTTTCAAGATGAAAGCGGTGATTACTGGCGGGCGCAATGTTTTATAGCCAATACAGAAAGCTTAGAAACCTTAAATAAGCTTGATGATGGTCGGCAAGCCGGTTTTGCTCTCGGGCATTTTCATCGCTTATTCAGTGATCTTAAGCCTAACCTGCTGCATGATACTTTGCCTAGTTTCCATATTACGCCGAGCTATTTAATGCGGTATCGTGCAATTGCAGACCAGTCACACACAAGTGATCCGTATTGTGCTGAATTTATCGATCGTTTTGAATATATCACACCTCTTCTTGAAACGGCTAAACAACTAGGCTTGCTCCCCTTGCGGGTTATCCACGGTGATCCCAAGCTAAACAATTTTCTGTTTGATAAACACGCTAAAGTTATTGTTAGCCTGATTGATCTGGATACCGTTAAGCCTGGATTGGTGCATTACGATATTGGTGACTGTTTGCGCTCATGTTGCCACTGTCTGGCAACGGACACTTTCGACCTTGAAGTTTGCGCCGCCATCTTGGAACCTTATTTGCGTGAAGCAAAGGTATTTTTGTTAGCGGCTGAATACGATTATATCTATCCTGCTATCCAATTGATTCCGTTTGAATTGGGTTTACGTTTTTATACGGATTATCTGGAGGGCAACCGTTATTTCAAAGTGACTGAGCCCGAGCAAAATTTGCAACGTGCTATTGGGCAATTCCGCTTGTGTGCATCCATTACGGCTCAGGAATCGGCAATAAGCGCCTTGGTCTGCTCATTCAGATAATTTCGCAAGACATTTAAAGTCTATCCGTACAAGGAAATAGCTGCGTTTTAACAGATGAGGATTTAACGGATGTTTAAGAGTTCCACTGAAAAACGTTATTTTTGGGTCGGTTTTTGTTTGGTTATACTCGGTGCTTTCGGTTTTTCTGCCAAAGCTATTATTATCAAACTGGCTTATGCGGCTGATAATCAGGTTGATGCCATTACGTTAATGGCTTTGCGCATGTTATTTTCGTTGCCCTTTTTTTTACTGGTTGCGATTTGGCACAATAAAAAATCACACCCCACACCATTGGATAAAAGGCAATGGCTGATTATCGTCTTGCTCGGACTGATTGGTTATTATGTCTCGAGCTATCTTGACTTTACTGGCTTGCATTTCATTTCCGCAGGATTGGAACGCGTTATCCTGTTTTTATACCCGACCTTTGTAGTGCTGTTTTCGGCGTTGGCTTATAAAAAGACAATTACCCTGCATACGCTGCTTGCTTTGGTATTAGGTTATTCTGGCATGGTACTCGTTTTTATTGAGCAGCTATCCTTGGCATCCTCTGCTATCTGGTTGGGTTCAGCACTGGTCATGGCGAGTGCCGTTATTTTTGCTTTTTTTACGATGGGCAGCGGTGTTATGACGCTTCGTATAGGTTCAACCCGTTTTACGGCGTACACAATGACCGTCGCTAGTGTGGCAACATTGCTGCATTTTGCGATTCAACATGGCATCGCGTTAACTACGTTACCAATTAATGTCTACGTTCTGGCATTAATCATGGCGATATTTTCTACGGTGTTACCCGCGTTTTTTATGAATGCAGGTATCCGCAGAATCGGCGCCAGCAACGCCTCCATAATCAGTACCACAGGGCCGATAGGGACATTGGTACTGGCATTTTTTATCTTGCATGAAAGCATTACGCTTAATCAGTTGGCGGGTACTTGCTTGGTTCTAGCGGGTGTTTATGTGGTAAGTCGAACAAAATAACGAGAAATAGCTGCTGTGTTAAGGTGGTTTTAGTTCATTCTTTCGGCAGCTGATGAAATCTTCTGGAAGCATGGTAACTTATTGATGACCTTCGTAGTAAACTTGTTGAATTACAAGTAGATTTAATATGCCAATGTAATCCTTAAGTCAATAGCTTAACAATTCATCAAATTTCCTTGCTGGTCTGATACCTCCCCCTTCAGGGGGAATTTGTTTAAAATTGACAACGATGCGCAAGCCTCGTTATCCTTTCAAGTAACCCTTGCCTTAAGGCAGGTGGGCAAGCCACCCGACCCTAATCTGTCGGATATGGATTTAAACATTATAGTTAATTCAGACGGCACGCTAAAATGCCGA
>CANNKH010000165.1 GCA_947504985.1 Methylococcaceae bacterium
CGACGCTTGTATGGACGCGAAACCTATCCGAGACCCTCGCGATTCCTGCGAGAAATTCCCGCTGAATGTTTGCAGGAAGTCAGAATGCGTACGCCAGTTCGTCAGCCTGTGATAGCAATACCGCCGAAAAAAATAACCCTGCAACCAACTGGGCAATATAAACACGGACAAAGAGTGAGTCATGCAAAATTTGGAGAAGGTGTTATTTTGCAAATAGAAGGGGAGGGCGCTCAAGAAAGGGTTCAAATTAATTTTAATAGTGTGCCCAAGGGCGAAAAGGCCGCTGGTGTTAAGTGGCTGATGCTTTCTTATGCAAAGCTTGAGATATTGTAAATAGTCAACAACTCGAGTGGGAATCAAGTAAAGCGAGGCTAAAGATCGAAAAGATATGGTTGACTCTCCTCGATCTTTATAACGAGAAGGCTTATTTCTTTTTGGTAGGTTTATCAGTGGATTCGATAGCACTAACAGGTGTGGCGGTAGCTGGATCAGACAAAAAAATGTCTGCTTTATTTTTCTCAATAGTTTTATCGCCAATGCCTGAGACTAAGCCGAGTTCTTCAAGACTTTTAAATGCGCCAATTTTATTCCGGTGAGCAACGATCGCTTCCGCTTTTTTTATGCCAATATTGCTCAAAGAATCAGCAATCGTTTGAGCATCGGCGGTATTAATATTAACGGGAGTTGCGAAGACATTAACTGAAAATAATACGAGTAAAAATAATACGTTTTTCATAAGAGACTACCTGTTAGGTAATTAAGTGAAGCTCTAGTTTCTAGCATAAGCGGGTTGTTTGTCAAACTTAATTAATTAAACTGCCATGATAAATTTTAAAAATGTAGCCCTGCGCCGTGGCGCACGGGTGTTGTTCGATAATGCCTCTTTTACCCTACATAAAGGTCAAAAAGTAGGTTTTACTGGCGCGAATGGCGCGGGTAAATCTAGTTTGTTTGCACTGGTAAGAAATGAATTGCATCCTGATGAAGGCGATTTTTCGATGCCACCTCAACTTGAGATTGCTCATGTTGCCCAAG
Organism: Methylococcaceae bacterium; assembly: GCA_947504985.1. Taxonomy (GTDB): domain Bacteria; phylum Pseudomonadota; class Gammaproteobacteria; order Methylococcales; family Methylomonadaceae; genus Methylovulum. The sequence goes on from CANNKH010000165.1 coordinate 1,036, forward strand.
AAACGCCTGCCGTTGCCTGTTCCGCGATTGATTATGTGATTGACGGAGATGCACCATTAAGACGATTGCAACAGCAAACGCTGGTTGCCGAGCAGGCTAATGATGGTATGAAGCTGGCAGAATGTCATGCGATGTTAGAAACCATTGGTGGCTACACTGCTCAGGCGCGTGCTTCGCGCTTGATGAATGGCTTGGGTTTTACTGCCGCTCAGGAACAAAACGCCGTTAGCTCGTTTTCCGGCGGTTGGCGTATGCGTCTTAATCTGGCACAGGCACTGATGTGCCGCTCTGATTTGTTATTGCTCGACGAGCCGACTAACCATCTCGATTTGGATGCGGTTATCTGGTTGCAGGACTGGCTTTGTAAATACCCTGGCACGTTAATGTTAATTTCTCATGACCGTGATTTTCTCGATACGATTACGGATCATATTGTCCATATCGAACAGAATAAAGCAGAAATTTATACCGGCAATTATTCTGCCTTTGAAAAAATGCGTGCAGAAAAATTGGCGCAACAACAAGCCGCTTTTCAAAAACAGCAGCGTGAAGTAGCGCATATCCAGAGTTTTGTTGATCGTTTTAAAGCACAAGCGACTAAAGCACGGCAAGCACAAAGCCGCATTAAAGCACTGGAACGTATGGAATTGATTGCAGCGGCGCATGTTGATTCGCCGTTTGACTTCAGTTTTGCCAAGCCGGGCAGAATGCCGAATCCGCTGCTTAGTCTTGAAAAAGTCGATATTGGTTATGGGCAGACGATTATTATCAAACAGGCGGGGCTCTCTATTTCTCCGGGTGATCGTATTGGCCTATTGGGTCCAAATGGTGCTGGAAAGTCCAGTTTAATCAAAGTGCTCGCTGGAGAAATGCAGCCGTTGTCAGGCAAAAAGCTTGCCGCAGACACTTTAAAAATCGGTTATTTTGCTCAGCATCAATTGGAGCAGTTGCACCTTGATGAAAGCCCGTTATGGCATGTCCAACAAATTGATAAACAGGCTACTGAAAAAGAGCTGCGCAATTTTTTGGGTGGTTTTGATTTTCAGGGCGATAAAGTGTTGGAGCTGGTCAAGCCGTTTTCTGGTGGTGAAAAAGCGCGTTTAGTGCTGGCTTTGTTAGTGTATCAAAACCCTAACTTATTACTGCTGGATGAGCCGACTAATCATCTTGATCTGGAAATGCGTCATGCCTTAAGTGTTGCGTTGCAAGATTATCAAGGCGCTATCGTTGTGGTGTCGCATGACCGGCATTTACTCCGCTCAGTAACCGATCAACTGTTATTGGTTGCTGGGGGTAAAGTACAGTCGTTCGATGGTGATCTTGAAGATTACCGTATTTGGCTAAGCGATCAGAAGAAAAAGGAAGAAAAATCATCAATTGAATTAACATCAGTGGTATCTCGTAAAGATCAAAGGAAGCTGGATGCCGAGCGCAGGCAACGTCATAAACCTTTATATGATGCGTTGAAAAAAGCGGAACTTGCGGTTGAAAAATACCATCAGGAGCAGCGGCAATTGGAGCAGCAACTTGCTGACCCAGCCATTTATGCCGAATCGGAAAAAGCGCAATTAAAAAAGCTGATGGAGCGCAAAGCGCAGGTTGATAAAGCGTTGGGCGATGCGGAAGCGGCGTGGATGGATGCAGAGGAAAGGTTAGAAGAACTGTAGAGACGTTGCGGTGCAACGTCTCTACAGAAGCTTATTCCCGCGTAATAAAAGCGAGCTTGGTAATCCCTGCCTTGCGCGCAATTGCCATCGCTTCTGCAACTTTACCATAAGGAACGGTCTCGTCTGCTTGCAACTGAATGGTCAGTTCAGGGTCAGCTTGCTGCATGTCGTGCAATTGTTGACCCAGTGTTGCCAACGGTTGTGGTTTTTCGTTTAGGCTAATATTGCCTTGGGCATCAATTTCAAGTACAGACAGATGTTTATCGGGTGTAGGGTCGGTTTTCTCGGTTTTTGGCAAGTTGACATGCACCGCCTGTGTTAATAACGGTGCAGTGACGATAAACACTACTAATAATACCAGCATCACATCAACTAGCGGCGTAACGTTGATTTCGCTCATTGCTTCGCGATCTGATGATGAATCAGTTTTGAATCCCATGATTATTCTCCTATGTTGCCTTTGAGTCCGGCTTTGACGGCAAGATTGAGAAAATCGGTTGCAAAATACTCTAGCTCAGCTTCAGACAATTTGATGCTGCGTATAAAAAAATTATAAGCCAAGACCGCCGGGATAGCGGCGGCAATACCAATGGCTGTTGTGATTAATGCTTCACCTATCGGGCCGGCGACAATATCAAGACTGGCAGATTTTGCGGCGCTAATACTTTGCAAGGCGTGCATGATGCCCCATACCGTACCGAACAAACCGACAAAAGGCGAGGTGCTGCCGATACTGGCGAGCAGTGATAGTCCTTGTTCCAAGGTTTTGCGTTCTTTGCTGATTTGCTGGCGCAGTGAGCGTTCGAGAATAGATTGAATGTCACCACTAAGTTCAAGCAGTGTCGAGGTATTATTGCGCACATCACTTAACGCATGAAAACCAACGCCAGCGATGCGTCCCAGTGAACTGGATTCTTGCTCGAGAGCCGCCGCAGCGCCTAGATCACTGGCCGCCCAGAAAGTTTCTGCATACGCCCGGTTGCGGCGATTAATCGACCAGATAGTCCAGTATTTTAAAAAAATAATCGTCCAAGTGATGACTGAAAAACCGATCAGTATCCATAACGTGATTTGTACGATATTGGTGGATGAGAGTTGTAGCATAAGGAATCCTGTTCTGAGTGTGAATTAGTGTTTGAATTTGAAGATAATCGGGACTCTGATCCAATCATCGACCGTTTTTTCGCCTTTATGTGCAGGAGTGAAGCGCCAGCTTTTGACCTGCTCTACAGCGGAATCGTCTAAAATCTCATGCCCACTGCTATGCGCTATTTTAACGTCTCCGGCGGAACCATTAGCGAGTACGCGTATTTCTAATACGACGGTGCCTTCCCATTGGCGCATTTGAGCAATCCGCGGATAGTGAGTCGGTGGATTTTTTAACGAGGGCGATGAGTAGATTGCTTTTACCAAGGGTTCTTGCACTGGTGTTGTGGGTTGAGTTGATTTGGTGGTGACCTTTGATGGCGTGGTAACTATGGGATTGGATAGATGTTCTGGCGCCGTTTGAGTCATCAGCGGTTTAGTCGGCAGTGTTGGTAAAGTCGGTTTTATTATCGACTTGGGTTTATAGATTGGTTTAGGCGTTAATTTAGGTTTTGGTTTTATGATGTTCTGTTTTGGTGGTTGTACTGGCGTTTCCAGATTGGGTGTTATTACGGGCAGTGGTTTAACCGCTGGAGGCGCTGTGAGCGCAACTTCAATAACTTGCGGCGGTGTTTCTATAAGCGCTGGTTTAGTCGGTGCAGTTTGCCAGCCGAGCCAACTAGCGAGATGAAAAACTATCGAAACCACACTGGCCAATAGCAAAGCCAGAGGTTCATTGCGCTTTGCACGGGATGAATTTCGAATCATTGGGTTATGCACTGATACCTTGCAAGATTTCTATGGTGGTTAGGTTGTTCAACAGGCGATAACACAACAGTGCTGGCAACGAGAGGCAAAGACCTAACGGGAAACAGGAAATCGAATCGGATTATTTGAGCCGTTTAAAAAGGAGACGAATTTTATCAGGCAGCTCCAAGAAAAACGAGCATTACTATTTTGCGGCGGTGTACACCGGATCATTCGTTTGCGGTGTAGTTGGGAATCTATAGAATAATGACGCCCCTACTAAAAACGTCAACTATCAGTAAAATTTAGAGCAATTACTTAACGAGAAAATATTATGCTGCACGATATTATTAACTGGCTGATAACGACAATAGGGTCAATGGGCTATCTTGGTATTTTTTTGTTGATGGCGATGGAAAGCTCCGTCATTCCTATTCCCAGTGAAATCATCATGCCACCGGCAGGGTATCTGGTGCATCAAGGCAAAATGGATATGAGTCTGGTGATATTGAGTGGCACGCTAGGCAGTTTGCTAGGTGCTTATGTCAATTATTTTACCGCCCGATTTTTGGGAAGACCATTGCTACGCAAGTATGGTCATTATGTGTTGATAACTGACGAGCACTTTGATCGTGTCGAGCGGTTTTTTCTAAGTCACGGTGAAATTTCAACTTTTATCGGACGGTTGTTACCGGTAATCCGGCATTTGATTTCATTACCGGCGGGGTTAGCGGGTATGAGTCATGTCAAGTTTTCGATATATACCCTGTCTGGCGCGTTAATTTGGGTCTCGGTGCTGACGTGGTTGGGCTATTTTCTTGGTCATAATGAGACGCTGATTCAGCAATATTCACATCAGATAGTGATTGTTATACTCGCCGTCAGTCTGATTTTAGTGGCACTTTACGTTCTGTTGCATCGAAGAAAACTGGCTCGTATTCGTGTAGATAAATGACACGAATAACCTACCTCGGTTAAAGCATCATCGCCTTGAAATAATTCAACACGTCCCCACATCAGGGGGCACTATGATTTTTTTATGACTATTTTATAAAACTAGGAGACGACAAGTGACTGTTGAAGCACAAAAAGAAACCTTAGGCTTTCAAACCGAAGTAAAACACCTACTGCATTTAATGATTCATTCCTTGTATAGCAACAAGGAAATCTTTTTACGCGAGTTAATATCCAATGCCTCTGATGCAGCAGATAAGTTACGATTTGAAGCCTTATCGAATGAAAGTCTGTATGAAGGCGAGAGCGAGCTAAAAATTCGTTTGGAATTTGATAAAGACAAACGTACCGTGAGCATTATTGATAACGGTATTGGCATGACCCGCGCCGAAGTGCAGGAGCATATCGGCACGATTGCCAAATCAGGTACCAAGCAATTTTTTGAAGCTTTGACTGGTGAACAAGCCAAAGACAGTGAATTGATCGGTCAATTTGGTGTTGGTTTTTATTCGTCGTTTATCGTCGCAGATAAAGTAACGTTAACCACGCGTAAAGCGGGTGCACCAGCGAGTGAAGGTACGCGTTGGGAATCAGCAGGCGAGGGCGATTACACGATTGAAACAGTAGAAAAAGCGCAACGTGGTACTGAAATCGTCCTGCATTTGAAAGAAGCGGAAAGTGAGTTTTTAGACGGCTACCGCATTCGATCCATTGTTAGGAAATTCTCTGATCATATTTCTTTGCCTATCGTTATGGACAAAGAAGTCATGCCATCGATGCCGGATGATCTCGATGAAGACGGTGAAGAAAACACCGAAGAGAAAGCTAAAGCCGTACCTGAAATTATAGAAGAAACCATTAACAGCGCCTCGGCGTTGTGGACTAAAGCGCGTCAAGAAATTTCTGATGACGATTATAACCAGTTTTACAAACATGTCGGTCACGATTATCAAGATCCGATGACGCATGTTCATAGCAAGGTTGAGGGTACTAACGAATATACCTTATTGCTTTATGTGCCCAGCCACGCGCCGTTTGATATGTGGGATAGGGACACCAAACATGGTGTAAAACTGTATATCCGTAAAGTCTTTATTACTGATGACGCTGAGCAACTTATGCCACGTTATTTGCGTTTCATCAAAGGCATTATTGACGCAAACTCGCTACCACTGAATGTTTCGCGCGAAATTTTGCAACAAAGCAAACAAATCAGCACGATTAAATC
>CANNKH010000166.1 GCA_947504985.1 Methylococcaceae bacterium
GCTTGATGTTTTTTTAGGAAACTTCAGCTTGAGGGTTATTAAGCGTTCAAATAGTTTAAAGCAGCACAATGCAAGACTTTTTTTATTGTACTTCGGTACAATAGCAATTACGCTGTAATACCTATTTAATATAGACCTTGAACACGCTTAGAGGCATTAAAGCTGCTTACCCATAACACGCAAATTATCAATATTTTTTTACAATTTTGGAGTATATGATGAACAATAAGCTATATGTGACAGCTGCACTGTGTCTGATCTCAACATCAATCTACGCTACACCGGTAACCTCGTTACCCTACGTCAGCGGATCTAATAGCGGATATTCAGTAGCAGGCATATCAGCATCAGCCGATGCCAATACAGACTGGTTCGTATTTGATTCTGACGGTGTCACGTCAATTTCCTTTTGGTTTGACCGTGCAACAGCTACAAACGACCTGTTTGCAACACTATACCGAGGTGATACCAACGGCTTCGATTACGAAGCTGCACTTGAATGCGCTACTACCGGTTGCACTGGACCCGAATACTCTGACTATTCAAACCAAGCTCAAAATTTTAATACTGCCCTGACATTGGTTGCAAATTATGATGACGAGCACCAAAGCCCATTGAACCCATTATCTGATTATGGTGACCCCGATTTTGCAAGGGTTCTCGCTGCCGGCACATATTCCCTTGCAGTTAGTTCATGGGACGAACAGGGCGGAGCATACACGTTCAGCACAAATGTCCCTGAACCCGCCTCTATTGGATTGTTGGCCTCTGGTTTAATAGGTTTTGCGGCAACGCGTAGAAAACAAAAGCTGGCTTAAAGCATACCAACCCGGCCTTGCTTGACAAGTTAATTCAGAACTAAAGCTATCTCTTCCGAGATAGTTTTTTTATACCCGCTTGCTGATAAATCTAGCTCTATTCGTCTAACAGGATACTCAGCGATCTGCAGGCAATTTGTCCATTTGCCTTGAATACTGCTGTTTATTATCGTTTGAACCTCTGCTTTTTTTCGGCTGAATTTGCTCCCGAACCTCTTGGCAGGCTTTTGAACAGGCCAAATCCTTCCTACCCTTGAGCATGCATAGATTAAAGAATATCAGATTTTTTACACCATTGTAATTTGTCAATAAGTGCATATACTTAGTCATCATAAATATATATGTCGCGCCTTAAGCCGGCCGTGGCCTGTGAGCCCAACCGTAGTGTTTAAAAGCATCAACCAATCACAAACCCCATTACGCTTGAGCAATTTTGCTGCTGTGTTTGTCTTATGCAGAGTTCATTTTTCCTCGTAGTATCGCACTCAATATAATGAATCCAGAAACACTACTTAATAAGCCACAGGACAAGGTGGCCGACAGCCTGCTATCCTGTTTACAGCTGCTGTGCCGCATTCATGATGTCGCTATCAGCCTGGATGCGCTGACGGCCGGACTTCCTTTGCGCGAGGGTTACATGAGCCCAACCCTGGTGCAGCGCGCTGCCGCTCGCGCCAATCTGGTCAGCCAGGTGCTTAAAAAGCCGCTCGAGGCCTTACGCAGCGAGTTTATGCCGTGCATCCTGCTGCTCAATAACGAAGAAGCCTGTCTGTTGCTGGGTTGGGATGCCGACAAACAACATGCACTCGTTATTTTCCCTGAACTGGGTGACGCAAAGCTGCAAGTACCTGCACCGGAGCTGGCCGAAAGATATGCCGGCTATGCGATCACCGCGAAACCAAAATTCACGTTCGACCGGCGCGCACCTGCCGTCGGCAAGGTTCGGCTCAAACACTGGTTCTGGGGGACGCTGGCGGAAAATTCCGGCATCTATCGCGACATCATGCTGGCGGCACTGCTGATCAATGTTTTTGCGCTGGCGATGCCTATCTTCACAATGAATGTCTATGACCGCATCCTGCCTAACCGCTCGGTCGAAACCCTATGGGTGCTGGTCATCGGAGTGATACTGATAGTCTGCGCCGATTTTATCTTGCGCACTATGCGCGGCTATTTTCTGGATTGGGCCAGCCGCCGGGTAGATATCAAACTCTCGGGGCGCATCATGGAACAGGTTTTGGGGATACGACTGGAGCAGCGGCCAAGCTCGGTAGGCTCGTTCGCCGCCAACCTCCGGTCGTTTGAAACCGTGCGCGATTTCATCACCTCGGCCACGATCACCACGCTGATCGACATTCCATTTGCGTTGATTTTTATCGGCGTCATGGCCTGGATAGCCTGGCCTATGATCATTCCGGTGCTGGCGGGTTCATTTATCATGCTGATCTATTCCTTCAGCGTACAAACCAAAATGCACGAACTCTCCGAGACGATGTTTCGCGTAGGCGCGATCCGGAACGCGACCTTGATCGAGAGCCTGGTGGGTCTGGAAACCGTCAAAGCGCTGGGCATCGAAGGCTATATGCAGCGTAAATGGGAAAAAAGCGCGAACTATTTGACCGAGGTCAGCGGTAAGCTGAAACTGCTGTCCGCCTCGATCACCAATGGCGCAAATGGCATCTTGCAAACGGTGAATGTGGTGCTGGTGCTGGTGGGCGTCTACCTGGTGATTGAGGGCGACTTGACCATGGGCGGCCTGATTGCCTGCACGATGCTGGCGGCAAGAGCGCTAGCCCCGATTGCGCAGAGCGCCGGCCTGATGACCCAATACCATAATGCTTCAACCTCACTGATTTCGCTGGAAGAAATCATGGCTAAGCCGATAGAGCGGCCTGCGGACTCCAATTTTTTATCGCGTCCGGCGTTTTCCGGGGAAATCGAGTTTCGCGAGGTCAGTTTTACTTACCCGGGCACCGATGTTAATGCGTTGAAAAATGTCTCCTTCAAGATCAGCGCCGGCGAGCATGTGGCAATCCTGGGCCGCATGGGTTCAGGTAAAACCACACTGCACAAGCTGATTTTAGGTCTGTACCGGCCAACTTCCGGCGCCATCCTGATTGATGGCATTGATTCCCGTCAGATCGACCCGGCCGAACTCAGGCGCAGCATTGGTTACGTGCAACAGGATACCACCTTGTTTTTTGGCTCCATGCGCGACAATATTGCGATTGCCTCGCCTCATGTAGAAGATTTGCAGGTGCTGCAAGCCGCAAAAATTGCCGGCATAGACGAATTCATCAATAGCCACCCCAAAGGTTTTGACATGCCGGTCGGTGAACGCGGCGAAACACTCTCCGGCGGTCAGCGCCAGGGTGTTGGGATTGCCCGCGCAATGCTTGGTAATCCGCCTATCCTGTTGCTCGATGAACCCACCAGCGCGATGGATCATTCCGGTGAAGAGCTGGTAAAAAAGAACCTGATCGGGGTGTCAGCCGGTAAGACGCTACTGGTGATCACCCATCGCTCCTCGTTGTTTGATTTAGTCAACCGCATCATCGTTATCGACATGGGTAAGGTGGTGGCCGATGGCAATAAAGAGCAGGTCATCGAAGCGCTACGTACAGGCAAAGTAGGTAAATCGCTATGAGTGAACAACTCTTTAATACCTTAGGCAAAGCCCATCTTTTTTTCAAGAACCGCGCCTGGCTGACAGGCCCTGTACACCATCAGCTCGAAAAATGGGCGCCGACCAAAACCCATGAAGATCTGGACTGGGAGGCGGCAGCGGAGGAGGCACTGTTGGAACAAGAACCCTTGCGCGCAAAAAAAATACTCTATGCCGTGGCCGTTGTATTGGTGATGATTTTACTCTGGGCGGCCTTTACCCGGGTGGACGAGGTCACGCGCGGTGAAGGCAAAGTCGTTCCCTCCAAGCAGGTGCAAGTCATTCAGTCCCTGGACGGTGGCATTGTTTCCGAGATATTAGTACACGAAGGACAAACCATAGCAATAGGCGATCCGCTGGTACGTATTGATGAAACCCGGGCCATTTCCTCGTTGCGCGAAAATCAGTCGCAAGTGATCTCGCTACTGGCAAAGCAGGCACGCCTGGAAGCCTTGGCTAAAGGCAAGCCCTTCGATCCTCCGGCTCAGGTAGAAAAAGATTACCCCGAAGTTTATGCGCAGGAGTACAGCTCCTATATTTCCAGCCGGGATGCCTTGGCTTCCCAAGTCGGCATGGCCAGAGATCAGCTTATGCAGCGCGAGCGTGAACTTAGCGAAGTCCATGCCAAACTGGAACAGGCAGAGCGTGGTTTGGCGCTGGCCACTCAGGAATTGACGCTTACCAAACCCTTGCAGGCTAGCGGCGCTGTTTCCGAGGTGGATTTATTGCGTCTTCAGCGCCAGGTTGCTCAACTTGATGGTGAGCGTGGTCAGGCGCGCGCCCAGATAGGCCGAGTGCAAGCGTCGATTGCGGAAGCCAACCGCAAGATCAGTGAGACAGAGCAAAGCTCTCGCAGCAAAGTGCGGACAGAATTATCGGAAACCACCGCCAAGCTTAATAGTATCAGCGAAACCAGCGTAGCCCTGAATGACAAGGTCGTGCAATCAACCCTGAAGTCTCCAGTCAATGGTACGGTGAGTCGGCTGTATTCCAATACCGTAGGCGGAGTGATACAGCCAGGCAAGGAAGTTCTGGAAGTGGTGCCCAGTGACGACAGCTTGGTACTGGAAACCAAAATTCAACTTAAGGATATTGCCTTCATCACCTTAAACCAGCCGGCAACCGTCAAGCTGACCGCCTATGACTATACGATTTATGGCATCCTGGAGGCAAAAGTTGTCGGAGTCTCCGCCGATTCCCAAGTGGACGAGAAAGGCAACGCTTTTTATATTGTTCGGGTGCGTACCTTGAAGCCGAGTTTGGGCCAAGGCTTGCCCATCATCCCCGGCATGGCCGCTCAGGTGGATATTATGACCGGCAAGAAAACGATACTTTCCTATTTATTGAAACCGGTCTTAAAAGCCAGAGCTTACGCGTTTACGGAAAGATGATGCGCGATTTATTCATATCTCCGCGCAACAGTTTGCTGGCAAACTGGACGGGTGCTTTTGAACAGGCCGAAGTCTATACGTCTGTGGCCGATGTTAAGATGGGAAAAAATGACGCCGGCTTGTTCTGGTTGCATGTAGACGCAAATAGCCAGCAATGGCTAAGTGCAACTGTGGTGCAGATACTGGCAGGGTTTAGCAATGCCAAGATCGTTGTTCTGGCCAATGTGCCAGAACAGGCTGAAGCGGCGCAGACCCTCAGTGAAGGCTCGGTGGGCTATTGTCATGCCTATAGTGACGCTTCCGTTCTGCTTGCAGTTAAAGCGGTAGTAAGCCATGGAGGCATCTGGCTGGGTAAAGATTTGCTTCAGTATTTGATTGCTACCAGTCGGCAGCTAGTGACAGCCCAGCCGGCAGCCGTTACCTCGGCATTGCACCGCCTTTCTCCGCGCGAAAGTGAAGTTGCCCAGCAAGTATCGTTAGGGCTTAGTAATAAAGAGATTGCCCGCATATTAAATGTTACAGAGCGCACAGTGAAAGCACATATATCGGCTTGTTTTGAGCGTTTAGGCGTTAAAGACCGGTTGCAACTCGCCCTGCTGCTTAATGACAAATCGTTAAGCTGAGCTAAAGCAATCCTGGCGCTCTGGCGAACTGCGGCTGAACTTCTTCTTTACTGTACTTCGGTACAATAGCAATCAACCTGCAAAATCTATTTAATACTGTCCAAGGTCAGTGATTTCATATGCATGTGAAATCAAACCATATAATTTCAAGGAATAACTTAATGGCTAATCTCGGAACCATCGTAGCACTCAAGGGTGCAGCATCTGTAGTTGACGAAAAAGGCAACAAAAGACCTCTGCATTTAGGCGACGTCATTCAGCCAGGTGACACCATCATCACCCCTCCAGGCGTCATTGTTGATCTGCAGCTAGCCAATGGCCGCAAGATGCAGGTTGAAGCCGAACAGATAGTCAAACTCACCCAAGAACTTGCGGATAGCATACCACCCGACTCTGCCGACAGCTCGATAGATCAAGCCAGCATTCAAGCCGTTATCAAAGCAGTCGGTGAAGGCAAGGACCTTAGCGAGATCCTGGATGATACCGCAGCAGGTTTAGCGGCGAGTAGCCCCAGTTACGGTTTTGGCTTTGTTAATTTATTACGAATCGCCGAGGGTGTTACGCCGATTAATTATGCATATGACCTTAATCGAGTTACACCTGTAGACACTATAGTTGGCGAAGTGATTACCAGCCCTTTGCTCACAGCGTCGACACTAGAACCTGTGGTGTCGGTCAATCCCTCGGTCATCGTCAACATCGTTGACAGCGCACTGAACGATGGCGACAGCAACTCGGTCGTGACCTTCACCTTCAGCGAAGTCCCGAGCGGCTTTAGCAATGCCGACCTGACCGTCGTCGGCGGCACTGTCTCCACCGTGACCCAGGATCCGAGCGATCCGTCCGGCAAGACCTATACGGCGACCTTCACGGCGACCGACGGCTTTACCGGCACCGGCTCGGTGGCCGTCAACGCGGGCAGCTATACCAACAGCAACGGCAATATCGGCAGCGGTGGCAGCGATACCGTGCCGGTCGACACCCAGAACCCGTCGGTCATCGTCAACATTGTCGATGCCGCGCTCAACCACGGCGACAGCAACTCGGTCGTGACCTTCACCTTCAGCGAACTGCCCAGCGGTTTTAGCAATGCCGACCTGACCCTCGTCGGCGGCACTGTCTCCACCGTAACCCAGGATCTGCTGCTGGATCCGAGCGGCAAGACCTACACCGCGACTTTCACCGCGA
>CANNKH010000167.1 GCA_947504985.1 Methylococcaceae bacterium
ACTCTTGGCAACCATTATGTCCGAAATAAACCATTCCGCTATTGGCGTTTTTAGCAATCATGATGATGCTGAAAGTGCGGTCAAGGAGCTACAAAAATCCGGTTACGATATGAAAAAACTTTCTGTCGTAGGCAAGGATTATCACACTGAAGAAAATGTTATCGGTTACTACAATACCGGTGATCGTATGGCGACGTGGGGTAAGTTCGGTTTGTTCTGGGGATGGATTTGGGGGCTGCTTTTTGGTTCTGCATTCTTACTGATTCCAGGTATTGGCCCAGTGATGATTGGTGGCCCCTTGGTAAGCTATATCATCAGCGCACTTGAATTGGCGGTTATCACTGGTGGTCTCACCGCGCTTGGCGGCGCACTAGCGAGTATTGGTATTCCCCATGACAGCATCGTTCGATATGAAACCGCGTTGAAGGCGGATAAGTTCATTCTTATCGTTCACGGGTCTTATCTTGAAGTCGCAAAGGCAAAAGATATTTTGATGCAAAATAATGCCAAAGAAGCAACGGTGCATGAAGGGCTAGCGACGAATAAAAATGAGTCGCTCTCTGTTCAATAGATTGTCCATGAATTCAACAATACCGGGTGTAACGATCATGAAACCAATAAACCTAGCCGTAATGTTATTAGTGCTGTCCTTATTTGGAAATGTTGTTTGTGCTGATGTTATCTTGAAAGCTAGAGATGAAGTGCAAGGCACCTGGAAGTTGGATTACAGTGAAAATTCTGTACATGAAAAGCAACCTATCGACAACAATCTTGTTTGGATATTTAAAGCGGGCAAAATAACCATCTTACAGATTCCCGATGAAGGGATTTATTACGGTCAGTCGCCCGTGCCTTTCGATATACAACCCCCCATCGCTTATTTTATAAAAAGTGGAAAATTAAGAATTCCGATTGTAGATAGCAGTAAATTTAATACCTTTGCCGTAGTAAAAATAGACAATGACGTGATGGTATTAAGAGGAAGATTGAAAAATTATTACTATTTTAATGCCTTCGTGATGCCACCGTACTTACCTTGAGTCTCGGGATAATTATTCCTGATTAGCAAGATGCTTCAGTTAATCCCAAAACCGTCATTCCGGCATACCCTAGGGCACAAGTGGATTGCCGGAATCCAGAAGCCATGGATACCCGCTTCCCGGCGGGTATGACGACATTTGTGTATAACGATGAGCGCTACCGCTATGGACTCAGGTGGTGGTTTAGGGTTTTCTAGGCATGGGATAAAAACCACTTTTTCCATTGGTTAACCAACCCTTTACGCGCTTCTTCTAACAACAGCATTCCCAAAGCGCAGGGCAGTATAAACAACCACACGGCTGACGCCAGAGGGGCTGTGCCAAAAACCAAGTGACCCCACGGCGTATAAACGATGCTCAGGATTAGCGTCATTTCCAGTACGACCCCCCAGAGGAGCAAACGGTTGACGAAAAGGGGTGTGCCAAACAGGCTGCGTTCTGGGGTTTGGCATAAAAAGACATTCACGACTTGCATAAGAATGATTGCGCTCAGACAGGCGGTAGTGGCCTGGAGATAAAGAGGGTCCTGGCTGGTCAGTTGTTCACCTAGCTGCCAACCGCCGTTATGCAGCACAAACGCATAGGCGGCCATTGCCGCAGCGGCTTCCAGCATACCTAGAAAAAGATAAGCCCGTAATAGCAAAGGCCAGTTAAGTAGTCTTTCGTGGCGAGGTCTGGGCGGTCTGTGCATAATACCCGCCGCCGGTGGGTCTACCCCCAAACCCAGCGCAGGCAACATATCCGTGCCTAAATCCACCACCAAAATTTGAATGATGGTTAACGGCAGAGGGATTTTAAACAGGGCGAAAGCCAGATACGGCAATACTTCTGGAATATTTGAGGTAAGAATATAGGTAAGAAATTTGCGGATATTGTCATACACCGCCCTCCCCTCCTCGATAGCAGCAACGATGCTGGCAAAGTTATCGTCGAGCAAGATCATATCGGCGGCTTCCTTGGCCACGTCGGTACCACTTAGCCCCATAGCGATGCCGATATCCGCCATTTTTAGCGCGGGCGCGTCATTCACTCCATCGCCGGTCACGGCTACGATATGATTTTTCTTTTGCAGCGCACTTACGATACGCATTTTCTGATCGGCACCGACCCGAGCAAAAATAATCTCAGGGGCATCCAGCGCCAAACGTAACTGAATTTCGGACAGTTTACGCAATTGTTCACCGGTAATAATAACGGGGGCATCCGATTGAATCTGACCAATTTGCCGACCAATAGCTAAGGCCGTATGCGGATGGTCGCCTGTTACCATGATGACTTTGATACCTGCGGCATGGCATTTGCCGATAGCTGCCTTAACCTCGGGTCGAGGTGGATCTTCCAGTCCTACCATTCCGCATAAAATCATGTCCTGCTCCCCTTGCGCACTATCACACGCCGCCTCCAAACCTCGCCAAGCGAACGCCAGTACCCGCAAGCCGTTGCCTGCCATAGTTTCCAAGGCATTAGTGAAGGCTTGTGCCGTTTCGGGTGTCAATGGCATTATTTCCGCGCCCATTTGGACACGATTGCACAAAGGTAACAGCATTTCCAACGCGCCTTTGCAGTACAACACCAAACCGTTAGGGGTCTGATGTATCGTAGAAAGACGCTTGCGATCCGTATCGAACGCAATTTCATTAATTTTTGGGTAAGAAATATTTTCACCCAGACAAGTTTTTGCCATGAGAACCAAGGCGACTTCCATAGGATCACCCAGTAGCTTCACTTTGTCGGCAACCACCACCTCTTTCAAATTGTGGCAAAGCAAGGCATCTTCAAACAAACGGCGGTAAGCTTGCGCCAGTTTGTGTTGCCGCTTTACCTCAATGGGCTTCAGTAGTTGGCCGTTCAGATAAAGTGTATTGGCTACCATGCGATTTTCGGTAAGCGTACCCGTCTTATCGGTGCAAATTACCGTTGCCGACCCTAACGCTTCCACTGACGGCAAATGGCGGATCAGTGCATTGCGTTTTGCCATGCGTTGGGTTGCCATTGCCAAAGATAGGGTCACTGTAGGTAATAGGCCTTCAGGGACGTTCGCAACAATAATACCAATAGCGAAAATGAAGTTTTCCCAGAATGACAAACCCATACTTTGCCCGATGAAGAAAAACACCACACCCAGCGAAAGCGCGACGAGCGCGACAATACGGCTGAGGCGGACAATTTCCAATTGTAAGGGGGAAGTTGCTGCCCGTGCGGTTTGTGTCAAATGCGCAATCTTGCCAAATTCGGTGTGCATCCCCGTGGCAAAAACGACTGCCCTGCCATCTCCAGAGACGATGGACGTGCCCGCCAACAGGACATTACGGCCATGCAACATATCTTCTTCCGCACAAGGTTCGGCATCGCGTGCCTTAGGCATAGATTCGCCGGTGACGGTGGCATTATTAACACGCAAAGAAAAGGCTTCAAGCAAACGGCAGTCCGCAGGTACGTTATCGCCTTCCTGCAACAAAATCACATCCCCAGGGACGAGGTCGGCGGCGAGAATAAGCCCCATCTTGCCATCTCGTAATGCTTTGACATACTGGGGCAACAGTTTCTCCAAGGCGGCAACAGCACGTTCAGCTCGAAATTGCTGCCAAAAAGAAAACAAACCATTGATGACGATAACGCCGAGGATGGCGTACCCTAACGTGTCCATGCCGCCACCCGGTTGTTGGAACTCGGCGAAAAAAGCCAAGCCTGCCGCCAGCCAGAGGATCAATGCGAAGAAATGGATGAATTCTTTGAACAAGACCAGCCAAAGCGATTCACCCTTAACCTTATCGATCCGGTTTTGACCATACTCGGCTAGGCGGCAATTAACTTCGGCTATAGGCAAGCCTTCGTGGCTACTTTTCAGGCTACTGAGCGCTGCTTCTGGAGAAAACTGATGGATTTTCATGGGGAGTACCTAGAATGTCAGCTCAAAACTGACATTGATATAAAATCAATTCATCTGGTTGTCGATAGGTTTGTCATCATTCAGCGCATACCAGCCAATGGCAATTCTGTAGACCAGCCATATTATGGTGGCAATCAAAATAAAAAAACCGATGCCCATGCCAAAAGTTAGCCCAGACAAGGCAAACCCTGCCAAGGTGATCCAAACGGTTTTAATTTGCCAGTTGAAATGAGATTCCAGCCAAGTTCCCTGCACGTCGTTTCGCTTGAAAAAGTTAAGTGCTACACCGACTAATAATGGCAAACCCGCCAGCATGAAAGTGAGTGCTTGACACAAATACACCGTGGCAGCCAATTTTTTTAAGGCGGATAACTTCTCGGTTTGTTCTTGTTCGGTTGCTATTTCATTCATAAAAACCTACCTGTTGAGTCGTTTATTCGTTGAGTTTGTCATCGCTTTTCAGCTTGAAAAAAGTGGCGAGCGATATGTTGACTTATCTTTTAGCCTAGAGGGAGAGCATAGCCTCCACCCGTTACAAATAGCCCAAAAACACGATGTAAAACATTGTAATAACAACCATGAGTCCAAAATATCCGTAAAACCTAGCCTCATCAAAAGGCATTCCCATCGCGTTACTCAGTGCTCTATTCAGCTTTTTCATGAGGCCATTCATCAATATTTACCTTGTTTTAGCAATCGAATTAATCGCTTTGTTCCCAAACTAACGTTTGGGAACGCGCGTAAAATAAAAACGACTACCGTCAAATGAATAACTAGAGAACCATAAAGTCTGAGCTAGTCAATTCTAAATGCGTACCTAAAACAGCGATAACGACGGCATGGCCTGCGCCATTGCCATCAGCATCGTAAGACAATTTACCCGAGTTGCTGTTGTAAGCCAAAAAGTCATTCGCATCAGCCGCGTGGGCGCCTATCACCAAGTTATCGGCGGTAATGCTTGTTAAGGCGGTAAAGACGGAATGATCAATTCTGATCGTGTCATTAGCTACCGAGAAGTCAGTAATCGTGTCAAAGCCATTTGCGCTTAACAAAAAATCGTCATTTCCAGCTCCGCCCGAGAGCGTATCTCGACCCGCACCACCGAAAATAACATCATTACCCGCACCTGCATTGATCGTATCTTTGCCCGCGCCACCATCAAGAAAATCATTACCCGTGCCGCCGTTGATTAAGTCATGACCACCACCCGCCCTGATGTGATAGCCCCCTGTCGCCGCATCAACAGAAATGACATCGTTACCTGCTTTAGAAACAATAGCATTGTTTTCGGCAGCGGCTGACGCGGTGATGACATGCGCACCGGGACCGGTGGTAATGGTTTGTGCGCCTGCGGTGTGTGCTATCACTGTAACAAGATTCATGCCCGTAATCGTTTGTGCGCCATCACCAGAGGTTGCCACCACTGAGGTAAGATTTACCCCAGAAATGGTTTGCGCACCATGCGTAGAGGTTGCGGTCACTGACGTAAGCCCGGTGCCAGAAATTGTTTCTGCACCGTCAGTCGAGACCGCTACCACAGTGGTAGCACCGATACCCGAGGTAATGGTTTGTGCGCCACCAGTAGAAGTGGTTGTAATTGCCGCCGTCCCGGTAAACGTTTTCATGTCAAGCGTAATTGCGCCGGCAAGCGATTCTAAGGTTAGATCGATACCCGCCGCCGCGAAAGAGGCTTCAAAAGCACCCGCCGTAGTAATGGTTTGTGCACCCGCTCCACCATGAATGACCAGCTTTTCGATATTAGTAAGCTCTCCCCAATAGCTATCAACCGGTGTGATAGCGGCAACATGATTGGTATCTATGTCCAGCGTATCGATGCCAGCGCCACCATCAAGAACATCGGCAATACCAAACGTATAAGCGGTTGCGTCATCATTATAGGTGGACACAAAAGTGTCGTCGCCTGAAGTTCCGGTTAAGTTGTCTGTACCTGTTGTTAAATTTATATTGTTCATGCGTGTAACTCCAATTTTATGAAAAAGCGATAACCATTTTGCGGCGCGTGGACTTTCAATCAAGGCTATTGAAACCACACAAGCGACACTGATTATTCTCTTTTTTCAAAATAACTCTGTACGCTAACACACAGAGAGGTAAGGTATGGCAGTCATGATTTACCCGCTTTTTAGCCAAAATTGGTGCACATTGGGCGTAACTTCGCCATACGTTTCAAATTACAGGCGAGACAAACCAAACACCATTCGCCGGTGACCTGGCTCCAGACCACGCAACAAAAATTGCTTAAAACCCCTACCCATTTTAATGATGCCGAATACTGGCTCAAGGGTGCATTTACGACGAGCATAGGTGTCGTCGCCGATCGAAAACTGACCAACCCGTGCCGATTGAAATTTGAGCAGTGGGCGAAGCCGAATTTTGAGTTACCGGCTATGGATAAGTTTAATGTTTTTCCAGATAGCTTCTAAAGGACAAGTTAGTCTGGAACTTGTATGATTGGCATCTCATAAGCCGCTATCAAACCTAACCCATCAGCCCCACGATTTTATGAAAGTCCTCATTTACAACGAACTCAACCCCAAAACTATCCCTGGCTTTGCCAAGCTGAAAAAATACTTGGAAGACGATGACTTCAAGTCGGCGGAAGTCAAAAAAGTGGGGGACAATTTATATCGGGCGCGGCTTAACCAGCGTGACCGCCTGTTGTTTTCGGTTTATCGCCATCAGGATG
>CANNKH010000168.1 GCA_947504985.1 Methylococcaceae bacterium
CCACTTAAGAAGTAAAAAGATTGCTATTCAAGACATAAACAGGAAATATCGAAGTCAACATAATCTTCCACATTTATTTGAAGAGCTGAATTTAGACTACGACAAATTTTTACTCGGCTTTGAGGCAACAATCAGTAAAATCTGTGAATACGAATTAAGCCAAAACGAGAATACCTTTGCTGATAAATTAAGTTTTTCTCCTACCCTATTACCCAAATCCTTCATTCTTCTAGCTGGCATTTCCGGCACTGGAAAAACCCGTTTCGTACGCGAACAAGCCCGCTATACCAAGCCAGATTTATCCAACTATTGCCTAATTTCCGTGCGCCCCGATTGGCACGAACCTTCCGATTTACTGGGCTATATTTCAAGGCTGGGAAGCAATGGCGCAAGATATATCACCACCGATTTTTTGCGCTTCATTGTTACCGCTTGGAAACACCTAACCGACAATAAAGACGATGAAACGCCTTACTGGTTATGCCTTGATGAAATGAATCTCGCCCCTGTGGAACAGTATTTTGCCGATTATTTATCCATTATCGAAACCCGTTCTTGGGATGACGTAGGCAACTATGATTGTGATGCTTTATTAACCACTGGCGTTTTCCAACAACTGGATGATGCAGGATTGAGTGACTTAAAAAATGCGCTTGGTCTGGAGGGGCATGACGACTTGTGGGAAGAATTTAAAGCAATCGGAATACGGATACCGCCCAATTTGATTGTTGCGGGTACGGTCAATATGGATGAAACCACGCACGGATTTTCACGCAAGGTGATTGACCGCGCTTTTACTCTCGATTTTGGCGAATTTTTTCCTAATGATTATCAGGATTATTTTCTGGCGACAACGCGCCCAAAACCCTTGGGTTTTCCGACACTTTCGCAGGTCACCATCGTGGATTTCGTTGACGTCACCGCCGATGCTGATGGCAAAAAGAGCATTGCGTTTCTGGAGGCGATTAATAGCGTTTTAAAAAGTACGCCGTTTGAATTGGCGTATCGCGCCCTGAATGAATTGTTGATTGCCGTGGTTTGTTTCGCACCCGCAGATGATAAGCACTTGCAAGCGGTCTGGGATGATTTTTTGATGACCAAGGTATTGCCGAGAATTGAGGGCGATAGCGAAAAGCTTCAGGATCATGGCGAAAACAGTCTGCTGCATGAACTGGAAGAAACACTCACTAATCAACTTGAAAATATCTGGAAGGATGATTTGACGCGCCCCGATTTACTGCGCGAAAGCATTGAAGGTAACGCGCTTCCAGGCATTCAATGCCGCTCCAAAAAGAAACTCACATGGATGCAAGCGCGTTTAACGGCTAACGGCTTTACTTCGTTCTGGCCTTAGTTGGGTTGCATCATGCCCGAACTGTTAAGTCTTGATACGCCTGACTGGACTTTAGTGGTCTGGTGTAAAGACATCAGCCAATCCCAACGCCAATTTGACCGTACTTTAAGCGCCCGACAAAAAAATCTGCCCGCTACTTGTCTGCGTTTTAATCCGGCTTTGCATATCACGGATTGCGACAGTGTTGAAAGTGAATACCAGATTCTTGATACGCCGGTGTTTTTTGAAAACAAACTGTATGAGTTTGATTTTCAGTTTCGCTATTTTTCAGGTGAGCCGATGGTGAAACACCGTCTGCAAGCGGTTGAAGACGCTTTTCATTTTTCTCGGCAGTCACTCCGAGGCAGTATCAATTTTGGCAATGATGTCGGCTGGTTCAAGCTGGAGTTGCAGTATCACAACGGCGAAAAACCCCATCGGCAAGCCCTGTCTTTTGAAGTTTTCCCCACCAAAATGGATATGACAACGGACATTGCCACTATTCAGCAAGTCATCGATCAGCACTATCCGTTGTTACGGTTTTCTTTTGCGCAAAAAACCGATCAAGAACTGGCCCGTTCCAAAAAACCGCATGAACGCTTCCCGCTGTTATGGATAGCGCAATTTGAAAGCCTGCGCTTGGAGCTTGAAAAAGGCATTAAACAGATTTTACAAACGCCGCATTCACGCTTGTTACCGCGTGAACGGAAATATCGGGCAGATCAGCTGAAAGGGCGTTTGTCTGCACGGCTTGAAAATGCTGTCGTAACGGCTTTTGCCCATCAGGAAATGCACAGAAAATATCAACTCAATACCAAAGCATTATCGGTTGATACGCCTGAAAATCGTTTCATAAAAATGGTTTTGATTCGTTGCACACGGCAAATAGCCTTATTTGTAAGCCAAGCCAAAAAGGACAATTCGCCGCCTGAAAATGCCCGTTTATCGGCGTCTTTTTTTGAACAATTGGATGATTGGAAAAAACCGCTGGAACGTTATTTAAAACATCCCTTGTTTCGGGAAGTCGGCGAATTTGACGGCGCAAATTCAGAATCGCTGGTGTTGCATCATAAAGAAGGTTACGCCAAGGTTTATCGGGTTTGGCAGCAATTGAAACTGTATCTGGATGTCTTCGGGCAGCACGCAGGTATTTCCATCAAATCCATTGCTGAGCTGTATGAGGTTTGGTGTGTTTTGGAACTGCGGCGAATTTTGCTGGATGATTTAGGTTTTACTGAATCATCGTCAAAAATAGCACCTCTGTATAAAAAAGGCATGGAAAAACAGTTGCATGAAGGCTTTAAAGCGGCATTTCATTTGCAACGCGATAATATAAAAATCCGTTTGGCGCACGAGCCTGTTTTTAGGCGTTCCGATCAACCGAAAGCCGGAAATATCTATTCATGGATAACCCATCAAAAGCCAGATATTTTATTGGAAGTGGAGCTGGGGAATGGTGACAAAATCCGCTGGATTTTTGATGCCAAATATCGCATTTCACCCGATGATAACGCGACGGATTACGCGCCCGATGATGCCATTAACCAAATGCACAGATACCGTGATGCCTTGATTCATATCCATCAGGCAGATGATGGCTGGCAGGAAAAATCGCGGCCTGTTTTTGGTGCTTTTGTGTTGTACCCAGGCTGGTTTGATGAAGAACCCAGTAAAAATCCGTACCAAGCGGCGATTGAAGCGGTCGGGATAGGCGCATTCCCTTTGTTGCCTGATGCCAAGAATAAATGGCTACGCGATTTTCTGATTGAACAGCTTGGCAACAGCAGCAAACCGTATCCAACGGCAACGCCCGATTATTATTTTGTGCAGGAAGCGGCACGAATCAGCCAGACGGGCATGGCATTGTCAAAATATCAAGATTTAACCCTAACGATGACTTTAGGTTCTGGCAGAACAAAGGAATATTTAGAAAAATTTCGGCAAGGTAAAGCGCAGTGGTATCACATCCCTCTGCAATCAACACTAAACAATAATATGCAACGCGCCGCTGTCCGCGAGATTAAATATTGCGCTTTTGTTGTTCATTATCCGGCTGATAAACAACGGCGGATTGATTTTATCTACGAGGTTCGGTCGGTCAGGCTGGTTAAGCGTAAAGCAATAACGGATGAGCAAGCCGGAGCAACAGCAAAACCAAAAAATCTGGATAAAGACTATTGGTTGTTTGAATTGGGTAATGCCCGTCCGCTTGTTTCTAGTATTGATGTGTCGGGAGCAAGGGATTTCAAGCTACGACTGGTGAGTGTTGAACAATTAATGAAAGCTGGAAATTGGGAGGATTTAGCCAATCATTATGCTTTTTTACAAAATACTTAACAGCAATTAACCGAAATATTGATCTTTCAAACGATAAGTAATCGTTCAAAGATTTTTAACAATGGCGATAATTGAAGGGCTTAGATTTAGGCGTACAAAACATATTTTGTACGCCTAAAAAATGTTAAACAACGACAGCGAAATCGCCCTACAATCCTCCGTTAAGCATATGGCTTAAATCAAAAAAATGGCATTACTCTCCTGCCCCGCTTTGGCTGGGCAACCCAACAACTTTAGGTGACCTCATGCCCCTGACAATGTTTGATACCGCACTCTTTTCTGCCTGTTATCTGACCGGTCGGCAACGCTGGCTGGAACAGCTCACCAAATTGTCTGATCCCGTGCAATACCTGCCTTATCCCTGTGCAGGTTATGGACCAGACCACGAAGTGTTAATCACCGATACCGCTTGGATAGGCGCAGAAGATGCCAGCAACGTTTTAGTTATCATCAGTGGAACGCATGGTATTGAAGGCTTTGCCGGTAATGCGGTTGAACTTGACTGGTTACGCTTGCTGGCTGATGGCACAGTGATTATTCCAGACGATACGGCTTTATTGATGATTCATGCCTTGACGCCGTGGGGTTACGCATGGCAGCGCCGTTGTGACGCTGATGGTGTGGATTTAAACCGCAATATCGTCGATTTTTCTAAAGCCTTACCGAACAATAGCGGTTATGAACAATTACGGTCGGCGTTGTTTATCTTCGATGCGCAACAACGGCAAGCCGCTTTTACCGAATTTGAGCAACAGCATGGTCGTGATGCCTTTGAACGCGCTATCAGTGCCGGACAATACACTGATCCGAGCGGCCCCTTTTACGGTGGACGAGCCCCCGCACACGGCAGGCGAGTTACCGAAGAGCTGATACAACGTTATGCCTTAGCATCGCGGGATTTAGCGGTCATCGATGTGCATACCGGTTTAGGGTCATACGGTTATGGTGAAATTATTTGCGACCATGAACCAGACAGCCCAGCAACAGCGATGGCTAAGTCTTGGTACGGCGATTCGGTGATGTTGCCGCTACTCGGCACCTCAACTTCCGTCCCTAAGACTGGCTTACTGGATTTTGCCTGGCATTCAATTATGAATCAGCGCAGTTGTTATATCACGTTAGAATTTGGCACTTACGCCACCCATGAGCTGTTTGAAGTGTTATTACAAGATCATCTGCTGTGGTCAAAAAAAACCGATGGCGTTAATGAAGAAGCCAAACGCGAACACCGTAAACTCATGCGTCATCATTTTTGCCCTGATGATAAGGCATGGCAGGAAATGGTGCTATTTCGTGCACGCCAAGTTATTCGGCAAGCCTTGCACGGGGTATCGTCTTGACCGCACTGATTCGTCCGGGAACGCTTGCCGATCTTAACGCTCTGGTCACTCTTGAAAATGCTGGTTTTACTACCGATAAATTAAGCCGCCGCAGTTTTCGGCATTGGCTGACTACTGATCATCGCGCCTTATTGGTTGCCGAAGTGCTACAACGCGTGGTCGGTTACATTCTCATTATTTATCACCCTGGCACTCGTCTTGCCAGAATCTACTCCATCGTCGTTTTACCTGAGCAACGCGGTGCTGGGATTGCCAAATTACTGATGCAGGCGGGTGAACAAGCGGCTCATGAAGACGGCAGGCTATACTTGCGACTGGAAGTCAGTGTTGATAATACCGCCGCGATTGCGCTGTATGAAAAGCAGGGCTTCCAAAAATTTGGTATCTATCGCGATTATTATCAAGATCACAAAGATGCACTACGTTATCAAAAACGCATACGTCGTTATCAGGATACTTTGCAACACCGCACCGTCCACTGGTTACGCCAAACCACGCCGTTTACCTGCGGCCCGGCGGCGCTGATGATGGCAATGCACGCGCTAAATAAAAATTACTTGCCATCGCAGGAAGAAGAACTCAATTTATGGCGCGAAGCAACGACTATTTTTATGACTTCTGGGCATGGTGGTTGTCACCCGATAGGTTTGGCGCTGGCAGCAAAACGCCGACAATTCAGCGTCGAAGTCTGGATTAATCAAACAGGGACGCTATTTATCGACAGTGTGCGTAATGAAGAAAAAAAACAGATTGTTGAACTGGTTGACAGCTGTTTTAAACGCGAAGCGCAAGCACAAGACGTATCAATACAGTACGCCAACATTACCCAAAATGAGTTAATTACGGCATTCAAATCCGGGGCTATTGCGTTGATACTAATTAGCACCTATCTCATGGATAGGAAAAAAGCGCCACACTGGGTTGTAATGAGTGGCTTTGATGACGATTGTCTGTATATGCATGATTCCGACCCAGATAACGGACGACAAAGCGAACTGGATTGCCAATTTATTCCCATTGCCAAGGAAGATTTTGATCGAATGTCCAGCTTTGGTAAAACACGCTTACGCACCGCTGTGATTATTTGGCCGAGTTAATTAAACAACAACAAAATGCAACGCGCCTATTTTCGTGCAATTACATTCATTCCCGCTTTTAATTCTGTCTCATCAATGTAACCGATTGCTCCCGGCGTCGATTGAACATAGTTAATCATCTCCACCGTATTATTTAGCTCCAGCGGTGGCGTACCTTTGCCGATATAACGGCGTACTGTCCAGTAACCTGTATATTTTTCTTCGTCTTGAGCCAAAAAAACCTGTAAAAACCGATCACGTTGCGCCGTTCCCTGTTTAGCAGCAACAGGTATGATGTTAATACCAGCAATCAAAATAACTTTGCCCATATAAATTTTTTGAATCATCGCACTATCCATCTTGGGAACGTTAGTATTGCCAATGACCACAAGCTCACTTGCTTGAGCTTTGGAAATCACTACCGAAACAGAGATAACCATTAATAAGCCTCTTATTATCTTTTTCATCGCTGCCTCTAATACTAAAACACAACGTTATAAGAAAAAGTAAATACATTGATTAGCTTATTCCCAG
>CANNKH010000169.1 GCA_947504985.1 Methylococcaceae bacterium
TACAACAAGCACGCCTGCGCAGTCCATTGGTATTGATCGGTATCGATGAATACCTCGATGGACAACGCCACCCTTTATCATTACTAAAATCATTTCTCGATCTTGACTATGCGTAAAAACATAATCGTCGGCATGTCTGGCGGCGTTGACTCTTCGGTGACCGCATTACAGCTTTTGGAACAAGGCCATCAGGTCACTGGTTTATTTATGAAAAATTGGGAAGAAGATGATGGCACCGAGTACTGTACTGCAATGCAGGATCTTGCTGATGCGCAACAAGTCTGTAACAAACTGGGGATAGCGTTACAAACAATCAATTTTGCTGCCGAATATTGGGATGAAGTTTTTGAAGTCTTTTTATCAGAATTCAAGGCCGGGCGCACTCCTAACCCTGATATTCTCTGTAATAAACACGTTAAATTCAAAGCGTTTTTAAATTATGCCATTGACGATTTAGGGGCTGATTATATCGCGACGGGGCATTATGCCCGCGTCATCGAAAAAAACGGCGAATTTTTTTTATTGAAAGGACTCGATCCAAACAAAGAGCAAAGCTACTTTCTTTATACTCTCGGACAAAAGGCATTATCTAAGACACTGTTTCCTATTGGTCATTTACATAAACCGGAAATTCGCGACCTAGCCAAAAAAGCAGGATTTGATAACTACAAAAAAAAAGACAGCACCGGCATCTGTTTTATAGGCGAACGCAAGTTCACTGAATTTTTACAACGTTATTTACCCACTCAGCCAGGAGAAATGCGTAACCCCGAAGGCCAATTAATCGGTGAACATCACGGCTTAATGTATTACACCTTTGGTCAACGTCAGGGTTTAGGTATCGGTGGCGTCAAAGATACCCCCGACGAACCTTGGTATGTGCTGGACAAGGACTTAGACAACAATGTACTGATCGTTGGTCAGGGACACGATCATCCCTTAATGCTACATAACACGCTAATAGCAGGTAATCTGGATTGGTGCAATAACAAACCACCTATAACGCCTTTACGCTGTGCTGCAAAAACACGATATCGTCAAGCCGATCAATCTTGCTATCTGGAACCGTTATCGAAGGGTCATTGTAAAGCCACCTTCGATCAACCGCAGCGAGCAATTACGCCCGGCCAATCCGTAGTATTTTATGATGGCGAAATCTGCTTAGGTGGCGGCGTTATTGAATCCAAAGCCAACGAACCTATCTCGCATATTTGTTGATATTTATTTCGCCGCGCAATAAAAAAGCCGCGATTCATTGAGTCGCGGCTTTTTTATCAAGAAAATCTGTCGATATAAGAATTTACTTATGCAATAGATTTTACTTTTGAATTCAGTCGGCTTTTGCTGCGCGAAGCTTTATTTTTGTGAATAATGCCTTTGTTGACAGCAGAATCGATAATTGGCACTGCAGTGTTATAAGCGGCTTGTGCTTTTTCTTTGTCGCCTTCTTTAACGGCGGCAATAATTTTTTTGATGAAAGTACGTAAGTTGCTGCGTTGTCCTGCATTGCGAATACGGCTTTTTTCCGCTTGTTTCGCGCGCTTTTTAGCTTGTGCTGTATTGGCCATAGTGTCTTTTTTTCTTAGGGTTTAAGTTTGAGCCGCGCATTATCTTCACAAATGTTAGTATTGTCAAATTTAATCGCCAATAAGGAACTGATTTTGAGCAGAAAAATGTTTAAATCGACGCTAGTCGTCAGCAGTATGACGATTATTTCACGCCTTCTGGGTTTTGTAAGGGATATGTTGATTGCACGTATTTTTGGCGTTGATTTAGCGACCGATGCCTTTTTTGTTGCCTTTAAAATCCCCAATTTTTTACGACGCTTATTTGCTGAAGGCGCATTTGCTCATGCTTTTGTACCGGTATTATCGGATTACCAAGCGCAAGGCGATAAAATCGCCTTAAAACAATTTGTGGACAAAACCGCCGGTACGTTGGCTTTAATGCTGATTTTAACGACGCTGGCGAGTGTTGTTGTTGCACCGCTACTTATATGGACGCTTGCGCCGGGTTTCGCATGGCAGGGCACACAGCATGATCTGGCCGTGCTTATGTTGCAGATTAGTCTTCCTTATTTGTTTTTTATCACACTGGTTGCTTTTGCTGGCAGCATTTTAAACGCCCACGCGCAATTCGTTGTTCCCGCGATAACACCCGCTTTTTTAAATATCTGTATGATTATTGCCGCGCTATGGCTTGCTCCCTTAATGGCGCAACCGATAGTGGCATTAGCCTGGGGGATTTTTGCTGCCGGGATGACACAATTGCTAATTCAAATACCTGCACTTATACGCCTGGGCTTAATGCCACGCTTGCGACTCGATTTTCATGATGTTGGAGTTAAGCGTGTAATAAAGCAGTTACTGCCGGCAATATTCAGCGTATCGGTAACGCAGATCAATCTCCTGCTAGATACCTTGATTGCTTCATTCCTCACCGTCGGCAGTGTATCGTGGCTGTATTATTCTGATCGATTAGTGGAATTTCCACTTGGTATTTTAGGACTCGCCCTGGGAACGGTAATTTTACCTAATCTGGCAAAACATCATGCCGATGATAATCCAACCAGCTTTTCAAATTCGCTGGATTGGGGACTGCGCCTCGTGTTATTGGTAGGGTTGCCAGCAGCAATAGGCTTAATAGTGCTTGCTGAACCTACGCTGTCAACCTTATTTCAGTACCATGAATTTACAGCGGGAGATGTCCATTTTGCAGCGCAAAGCCTACGAGCTTACGCGATAGGACTGCCAGCATATATATTGATAAAAGTGTTAGTACCAGGATTTACCGCGCGGCAAGATATGAAAACACCGGTACGTTATGGCGCGTATGCCATGCTGGTTAGTCTCGCGCTGAATGTGCTTGCTTTGCCTTTAGCACATGCGGGTTTAGCATTGGCAACGTCTCTGGGCGCGTCTTTCAATGCGATGTTATTACTGAAAAAATTAATGCAAGATCAAGTATTTAAACCCAACAAAGGCTGGTGGCTTTTTTTTACGCGGATAATACTGGCAAGTCTTACGATGTCACTCAGCCTTTATTATCTGGTTGATGCAACGTGGTGGTTTTCGTGGAGCGCTAATGAACGTGTGGTTAACTTGCTTAAATGGATTATGGCAGGCCTTGCTGTCTATGCAATGACATTAGTATTAACCGGCTTACGGTGGCGAGATATCGCCTTTGCAATCGATAAATAACAACTGTAAGACGCTTGCGGGCATTAAAAAGCCGCAAAGCATTTACCTAAAAGAAAATGTTTTGCGGCTCGAATTAAGTGCGTAAAACTCGCGCCTTAATAATTAAAAAGAACCACCTAAGTTGACAGAAACAGCATCGTCATAAGAATCTGCGTTGGTATAAGTGAAGTTTAAACGTACATCATTCGCCGCAACGCCGTTGCCTTTTAAGCCGACGTTGATGCCATATTCTTGTTGGTTATCAATGCCGAGCATGTTGCTATCGAAACGAACATCAGCAAATGAGAAGCTGGTGTTGACTGCTTTACCAAACAATTGGGCATCCATATCTTTAACCAATTGTATGCCGTTTCTAAAGGCATGTACGTTATGGTCTTCTGGAGTGACACCCGCAAGCGTGTACTGAGCAGCATCAACATTGTAAGTATATTGATTTTGTACGATAGCAGAGAAACCTGCGCCCAATGTGGTACCAACATTACTTTGAACACCGCCAGAATAAGCCACACTGGTGTTATCCCAAGCATTGCTGCCCAAACCTACACCACCAAGACGGAACAATGGAATCACATCCCATTGTACAGCGGTGATATTTAACAATTTTGATGCAGGAATACGTACACCCGTACCCATAGAAATTCGGTAAGAATCGTTGCTGCCGCCTGCTGTGCCAGTATCTACATAGCTCATCGGCAGATTAACTAATACGCCCCAACCGTTACCTAATTCCAAGTTATAGCCCAGCGACAATGTATATAACTCTGCGCTAGTACCTTTAAAATTGTAATTGTTATAGCGGAAATTAGGTGTAAAACGACTGGTCGTTGTCGCACCTGTTACATTACCCGCCGCAACGCCCGCAGTATCTATAACAGAATCATAATAAGACATTTGCGAAACATGGCTCGCTGGATTGCCAGATTGATTACCTAAACCGCCGGCATTCAGCTCGCCCAATAAATCAGCTTTTGCAATTTGCTCAACTGTCACTACAGGTTGACCATTTACAATTGCAACTGTTTCAGCTGGTTTACCATTAACATAATTTGATAACTGGTCTGCGCTAGTAAATGTTTTACCATCCAACGAAGGAATGTCGGATTTAATAGTCACAAAGTTGTCTGCAGAGGTGCCAGCAGCAGTACCTTTAGTCGTAAATTTGACTTCCTTACCTTGTAAATTAACAGTACCTGTGATGGTATCCAGATTGAAGGTACCGCCTGTTTTTGTCAGTGCTTGATAGTCTTTAGCAATGGTTACAGCTTGAGCTTTAAGATCATCAAAATTCTTAAATGAATAACGCCTTAGTTCAGTAACCCCTGCTGCATTGGTATATGGAAAATCAAGTGCAGCGGGAATACCACCGGTATAATCAGTTAAGTTAGCGGCATCATTCAAATCAAGACCGGCTTTTTTTAATTCGGCAACGGCTTGCTCGGGTGTATTAATGTTGTTGATATCAATTAAGTCCAAGTTGTAAGCATGAGCAGAACCAGCCGCCATGCTTAATAATACAGCCGGCAAACCCAGCTGCGTGAACTGCTTCATTGTGCGTTTTTTTGTATAAGTTAAGCTCATGAGTCATTCTCTGTTATCTAAGTGTTAATAAAATCTGTGATTGATGAAAGCAAAAACAAAACTCCACCGCCTTCAACAATATGATAGCTGAATTTTTAATTTTAGTGTTGGTTTTATACTACTTTTATGTCATTTTGCACAACAATCATTAATCGAAGCAGCTCATTATAATGATGAATCATCAGTGTGTTCAGGTTACAAAATGATTTAAAATCGAACGATTAGCACTCATGTAATTATTCAGACCCCTGCTAAAAATTACACTGTAAGCACACTTCCCCCTTTGAAAAAGGGGGATCGAGGGGGATTTATCTAATCAAATCTCCCCTAACCCCTTTTATGCCCTTTGGGTACTTTTCCAAAGAGGGGGATTGAATACTTAGCACTCATCAAGCCCCTATGAATAATCCCTTATTATCTATTGATCATCTTAGCGTTACTTTTAACGGCACACACAAAGTTGTTGACGATATTGGTTTTGCTATCTATCCCGGAGAAACCTTTGCTTTGGTCGGCGAATCGGGTTCTGGAAAATCAATAACGGCGCTGTCCGTGTTGCGCTTATTACCCAATAACGCCCAACTCAACGCCGACATAATAAATCTGCAAGGTGATAATTTGCTGCAATACTCCGAAGCAGCATTGTGCAAAATTCGTGGGCGACGTATCGGCTTTATTTTTCAGGACCCGATGTCATCATTAAATCCAGTAATGACGATAGGTCAGCAAATTGCCGAAGTGCTGGCGATTCATTTTTCACTCTTCGGCGACGCGGCACAACAGCGTGTTCTGGAATTATTGCAACAGGTTGAAATACCTAATCCTCAACAGCGCAGCAAAGATTTTCCGCACCAAATGTCAGGAGGTCAGCGGCAACGGGTGATGATTGCAATAGCACTGGCCGGCAAACCGGATTTGTTGATTGCCGATGAACCAACAACTTCATTAGACGTCACTATTCAGGCGCAGATTCTGGCGTTGTTAAAAAACCTGCAACAACAAACCGGAATGGCCTTATGGTTGATTAGTCACGATCTGGCGCTGGTATCGACGATCGCTGACCGAGTTGCCGTCATGCAAAAAGGGAAAATCGTTGAAACCGGCTTGGCTCATGATTTGTTCAATCACCCTCAACATCTCTATACGCAACAACTACTGAACGCGTTGCCCTCCATGCAAAGCGCCTTGAGTCGCCCTATCAAGATCAAACCACCGTTGCTACAAGTCAATGATTTTTCGTGCCATTACCCAATACGCAAAGGTATTTTCAAGCGTATTGTCGATTACATCCGGGCAGTTGATGGCGTGAGCTTTGAAATTCAACAAGGTAAAACACTCGCCTTGGTAGGTGAATCAGGTTGCGGCAAAACCACGCTAGGCAAGAGCTTGTTAAACCTAATCCCTAGTAATGGCGGACAAGTAATTATCGACGGCGTTGCACTACAGGGCTTAAGTGGCGAAGCATTAAGACAACAACGCGCCAATATGCAAATTGTTTTTCAAGATCCCTTCTCGTCCATGAATCCCAGAATGCTAGTGGGCGACATTATTGCCGAGGGGATTCAAGCCCTGCACACCGCCATCAGTTTGGCAGAGCGCAAAATCCGCGTGCAGCAGTTACTACAACAAGTCGGTTTACCTGAAGATGCCGCCTTACGTTATCCGCATGAGTTCTCAGGCGGCCAAAGACAACGTATCTGTATCGCCCGTGCCTTGGCGGTTGACCCCAAGCTGATTGTTTGCGATGAACCTACCAGCGCTTTAGATGTTTCCGTACAAGCGCAAATCATTCAATTACTTAAAGCGTTGCAACAGGAAA
>CANNKH010000170.1 GCA_947504985.1 Methylococcaceae bacterium
GGAATGCCGTGACAAACTTGCTGATTAATTGATGTGCATATTGACTTGGGGAAACCATGATAATTAAGTGGGGCAGGAATGGCATTTTGTACATCAACAATGTAATCATGACAAAGCGTGTTAAGTTCGTTAGTCGTAATGCCGGGAACGACATAAGACGCTATCATTTCTAACACTTCGGCCGCCAATTTTCCGGCAATACGCATTTTCTCAATTTCAATTTCGGTTTTAATAATTATGCTCATGGATAGTTAGAAATATTCGCTTATTTTTTAGTATTCAGGGGGTAGATTATGCAGTTTATGAGTTTAACAGAGTTCGGCTTATTGTAAAAAAAAAGCCTATATGGTATAAAGCTAAGTTCATTTTTGTACTAATACTCACACTTATCGTCACGTTTGGTAGGGTGCTGGCTTACAGATTGTAGTCGGTTACCACACGGGATAAGTGGCGGCGTAACCCACTCGGACATTGAGCCGAATTCATCTGAAGGAGAAATAAATGGCAGCAGTATCTATGCGTCAAATGCTTGAAGCGGGTGTTCACTTTGGACACCAAACTCGTTACTGGAATCCCAAAATGGCTAACTACCTATTTGGAGCGCGTAACAAAATCCATATCATTGATTTGGAAAAAACGCTTCCTTTGTTTAACGACGCTATGAATTATCTGGGTCAAATGGCCGCCAACAAAGGCACTATCTTATTTGTTGGTACCAAAAAAGCGGCGCGTAAAGTCGTTGCAGAAGAGGCGGCGCGTTGTGGCATGCCCTACGTCAACCATCGTTGGTTAGGCGGCATGATGACAAACTTCAAAACCATCAAAAAATCAATTAATCGTCTCAAAGAACTAGAAGCCATGAAAGCTGACGGTACCCTTTACCAGCGTTTCGCAAAAAAAGAAGCCTTGGGCATGGAACGAGAACTGGAAAAATTGGAGCGCAGTCTCGGTGGCATTAAAGACATGAAAGGCATCCCTGATGTCATCTTCATATTAGACGTCGGCTATGAAAAAAATGCGATTAGTGAAGCTAAAAAACTAGGCATTCCTGTGGTGGGCATTGTTGACTCCAACAATTCTCCCGAAAAAATTGACTACGTTATTCCAGGTAACGACGACTCGATTAGAGCCGTTAAACTTTACTGCGAAAGTGTTTGTGCTGCTGTAATGGAAGCCAAAGCAGCCACTTTAGGATTATCGGCAAAGTCAAGCGAAGACGATTTTGTTGAAGAAGCTGTAATAACAGAAGAATAAGTAATAAACATGTTTCTATAGACTTTCAGATAAATAACTTCCACTGATACCTCTATAGCATGTTGATTAAAAATAATTTTATTTTCACAAAATGGAAATTATTTATCTGAAAGTCTATAACGTTAAAGCGATAAGAAACGCAATTGATAGACCCAAAAACGCCTCCTCACGGGGGCGTTTTTATAGTGACAATAATTTTTCAGCAATTAGACGAGGAAAAACAGACAATGAGTATGACTATTAGTGCGGGAATGGTTAAAGAATTACGCGAAAGAACAGGCTCTGGGATGATGGAATGCAAAAAAGCCTTGGTTGAAGCTAATGGCGACATGGAATTGGCTATTGAAAATATGCGTAAAGCTGGTTTAGCAAAAGCCGATAAAAAGTCAGGTCGCATTGCTGCTGAAGGCATTATTGGCGTTGAAGTTCGCAATGATGGCAAAGCCGTCGCCATTGTTGATATCAACTGCGAAACTGATTTTGTTGCTAAAGCGGATGATTTTGTTAACTTCGTTAAAAATGTAAGTATTGCGTTATTAAATTCAGATATTGAAACCGAAGAGCAATTATTGGCGCTACCGCTGGAAGATGGCATAACCGTTGATGAAATGCGTCGCGGTCTGATTTCTAAGCTGGGCGAAAATATTACGATCAGACGCTTCGAAAAATACCATGCCCCAGAAGGGGGTACTGCCTGTTATTTGCATGGCAATAAAATTGGTGTAATCGTTGAATTAGCGGTAGCTGACACTGATTTGGGTAAAGATGTTGCCATGCACATTGCAGCAAGCAAACCCATTTGTGTCTCCGAAGAGCAAGTATCGCCAGAAACTATCGAAAAAGAAAAAGAGATTTTCGCGGCGCAAGCGGCAGAAAGTGGAAAACCCGCAGATATTATCGAAAAAATGGTCTTAGGTCGTGTCAGCAAATTCCTTGCTGAGGTTACTTTACTGGGACAACCTTTCATTAAAGACGACAAAATTACAGTCGGAAAATTAGCCTCATCAAAAGGCAATCGCATTATTCGTTTCAGCCGTTTCGAAGTAGGTGAAGGCATAGAAAAGAAAGAAGAAAACTTTGCCGAAGAAGTTATGGCACAAGTTAGAGGCAATTAATAACATTGCTAACCCTTGTCGAGACCTGTTGTAGTCAAAGCGGCATTCAATAATCCTGACCCTACGATAAAACGATAACGGACTTTTTATGACTAAATTAATTTGCCAAAGAATTTTACTTAAATTAAGTGGTGAAGCGTTAATGAGTGATGTCGGTGGAAGTATTGATGCCGACATTGTTAAGCGACTGGCTACTGAAATTAAAGAGTTATGTGATTACGGAATACAAGTTGGTTTAGTTATCGGCGGTGGCAACATCTTGCGCGGCGCCCAAAAAGCATCGGAAGGTCTTGACAGGGTAACTGGCGATCAGATGGGTATGCTGGCAACAGTGATTAATGCGCTGGCCATGCAAGATGCTATCGAACATTTAGGCCAACCTGTACGAGTAATGTCGGCGCTAAAAATCAATCAGGTCTGTGAAGATTATATTCGCCGCCGAGCCGTCAGGCATTTAGAAAAAGGTCGCGTCGTTATCTTTGCGGCAGGCACGGGAAATCCCTTTTTTACCACTGACTCTGCCGCCAGTCTTAGAGCCATCGAAATAAATGCTGAACTAATGATCAAAGCGACTAAGGTAAAAGGCGTTTATTCTGCCGACCCTGAAAAAGTCAAGGATGCCCAATTTTATTCACGATTAACGTATGACGAGGCTTTGGATCAGCGTCTTAATGTCATGGACACCACGGCACTGGTTTTATGTAAAGAAAATAACATGCCTATGCGCGTTATGAATATTTTTGAACAGGGTGCCATTATGAGACTGATGATGGGCGAAGACATAGGGTCTCTTATTCAATAAGAAACGCTTAATTTATTAGGAACAACAAATGATTAATGATATTCAACAAAGTGCAGCAACGCGCATGGGTAAAAGCATAGACGCATTGAAACATGAGTTTTCAAAAATAAGAACGGGGCGAGCCCATCCTAGTTTATTGGATCAAATTAGCGTTAGTTATTACGGTACAGAATCTCCTCTGTCACAAGTTGCCAATATTGCCGTTGAAGACTCGCGCACATTGACGATTTCGCCATGGGAAAAAGGCATGGTGCAAGCTATTGAGAAAGCGATTATGAAATCGGATCTCGGTCTGAATCCTGCTACTAACGGCATGGTTATTCGTGTGCCATTGCCTGTATTAACAGAAGAACGTCGCCGCAATTTGGTCAAGGTTGTTAAGCAGGAAGCAGAAAATGGTCGGGTTGCCATTCGTAATATTCGCCGCGATGCCAATTCAGAAATAAAGGAAAGCCTAAAGGAAAAGCTTATTTCAGAAGACGAAGCCCGTGCCGCCGAAGATAAAATTCAAAAACTGACCGATCAGTATGTTAAAGATATTGAAAAACTACTGGAATCAAAAGAGTCCGATTTATTATCAATCTAGGGCGTAGTTTTAACGAGACGCTAATTCAAGAGACTTAAAGCATGTTCAGTAAGGCTATTGACTCCGTGGAGTCGGCTAATCCACGACATATTGCCATTATCATGGATGGTAATGGTCGATGGGCGCAAAAACGCTTTATGCCGCGTGCATTTGGTCATCAGGCGGGAGTCAAAGCCGTCAGAAAAATTGTTGAATGCTGTGCTGAACAAAAAATTGAAGTGTTAACCCTGTTCGCATTTAGCAGCGAAAACTGGCGGCGCCCCGAAGATGAGGTTTCATTGCTGATGGGACTGTTTATGGCAACCTTACAACGGGAAATTAACAAACTGGATCGCAACAACATCCGCCTGCGTTTTATCGGCGACAGAAGCGCCTTGTCTAGCCAATTACAGGCAAAAATGGCCGAAGGCGAAAAGCAAACACAAAGCAATGATGCCTTAACCTTGGTTATTGCCGTTAATTACGGCGGTCATTGGGATATGTGCCAGGCTTTCCAGCAAATCCTTAATAAAATCTCCACGGGAGAGTTAACACACCCGACCATCAACACCCCGTTAATTAATCAACATCTGTCTACCCACGGCCTGCCCGATCCTGATTTATTTATCCGAACGGGCGGCGAGCAGCGTGTCAGTAATTTTATGTTATGGCAGCTTGCTTATACTGAACTCTATTTTACCCCCACACTTTGGCCAGATTTTGATCCTGATGCCCTCACTGAAGCGATCAATAGCTTTAAGGGAAGGCAGCGTCGATTCGGACATACTGGCGAACAAATGTTTAATAACTCCGTCATTCCATAACCATCTTCCTTTAAAAAAATGTTACTACAACGAATTATAACCGCATCAATACTTGCTGCTCTGATTGCACTGGCAGTGTTCCAGTTATCCATCGAAATTTTTTCATTGGTTTTGGGGCTTATTACGCTCTTAGCAGCTTGGGAATGGAGCTATCTCGTCGGCCTTAACTCCGTCGTTAAGCGTGGGCTTTTTTTATTGATGTTCACGTTACCCATGTTAGGTATTCATTTCTGGACACAATTTCTCGAATTGCTTGCCCTAAGTTTTGACTGGACAGAGGTCAGATCATATTCAGAAGCGCTAGAATGGCTAGTTATTCCACCGGTATTGTTCTGGCTTATGATGATGTTAATCATCAGAAAAACGCCAGCGGGTATCGTTAAAATGGAAATAAAAACCCGCTATAAACTATTTATCGGCTGGTTTATTCTGTTAGCAACCTGGATGTTTCTCTCCCGTTTAAGAGCCTTTTACGGCACCGAAATGACTATGTATCTGTTATTGTTAATTTGGACGGCAGATGTTGCGGCATACTTTGCCGGTAAAAAATGGGGAACCGTCAAATTATCACCCGAAATCAGTCCTGGCAAAACCATACAAGGCATGTATGCTGCCTTAGCAGCTAGTATCGTATGTGCTATCGGTTTGAATATATTTTTGAAAATCGCTTATGGTGCAGAAATTACTTATGGTGTATCGCAATATGAAACGGCTTTTGATTTTGTTTTATTGTCTGCATTAACCGTATTGATTTCAATCTATGGCGACCTGTTTTTCAGCGTGGTTAAGCGGCAACGCGGCGTCAAAGATAGCGGCTCATTATTGCCTGGACATGGCGGTGTACTTGACCGGATTGACAGTATCGTCGCCGCGGCACCATTTTTTTATGCCGGTGTATTTCTAATTAGAA
This sequence comes from Methylococcaceae bacterium, assembly GCA_947504985.1. GTDB lineage: Bacteria > Pseudomonadota > Gammaproteobacteria > Methylococcales > Methylomonadaceae > Methylovulum. The sequence goes on from CANNKH010000170.1 coordinate 5,471, forward strand.
GGGCAGTTGAATGAAAGGTATCTGCATACTCGGGGCGACCGGGTCTATTGGCGTAAGCACCTTGGATGTCGTCGCAAGACATCCCGAACACTATAAAGTAGTCGCCTTAACCGCGAATACCAATATTGACGCGCTGTACGAACAATGTTTGGCTCATCGTCCTGAATATGCGGTGGTTGTTGATGAAAAAAAGGCACAAGACTTTGAAGAAAAGCTTAAAACCACGCCAATTTCTGGCTTACAAATATTATCCGGCGTTAAAGCCTTAGACTATGTCGCAACGCTGGATCAAGTTGATTCAGTGATGGCCGCTATTGTTGGCGCCGCCGGCTTATTACCTAGCCTCGCGGCGGCAAAAGCTGGAAAAACGGTACTATTAGCCAATAAAGAAGCCTTAGTAATGTCAGGTGATATTTTCATGCAGGCCGTTGCAGAATCCGGCGCGCAACTTCTCCCTATTGACAGCGAACATAATGCTATTTTTCAATGTATGCCGGCAGATTATAAAACCGGAATGCAAGCAAAAGCAGCACGACGCATTTTACTCACGGCATCAGGCGGCCCTTTTCGGCAAACGCCGATAGACCAGCTGGCTGACGTCACACCGGCACAAGCCGTTGCTCATCCCAACTGGGACATGGGCAAAAAAATCTCCGTGGACTCCGCCACCATGATGAATAAAGGCTTGGAAATGATTGAAGCCTGTTTGCTTTTTAACATGCAGCCCGATCAAATACAGATAGTCATTCACCCACAAAGCGTGATTCATTCCATGGTCGACTATGTCGATGGCACAGTGCTTGCTCAAATGGGTAACCCGGATATGCGCATCCCCATTGCTTATTCGCTGGCTTGGCCGGAACGCTTTGATTCTGGTGCACAACCGCTAAATATTTTTACTATTGCCCGTATGGATTTTGAACAGCCTGATCTGGAACGCTTTCCTTGTCTGCGCTTGGCTTATGAAGCTATCAATGCCGGCGGCATATTGCCCACCGTATTAAATGCCGCTAATGAAATCGCCGTCGATGCTTTTTTGCATGAACAGATACGTTTTACCGATATTCCCGTTATTATCGAACGCTGTATGCAAGCATTTGAAGTTAAGCC
>CANNKH010000171.1 GCA_947504985.1 Methylococcaceae bacterium
GGTGCCGATGTCCAAAGTACCGCTCCGAAACGGCGAGGGTCGTTAAAGCGTAGGACGGTGTTTTCACTAAAAATAAAATCAATATGGTCATGTTTGCCAGCCGCTTGGTCAGCAGACACGATGCGCAAACTACCTGACATGCCCAAATGAATCAGCAAATTACCTGTCTCTGTAGTGAGTAGCAGATATTTTGCTCGTCTGGACACGCTTTGAATGTTTAGTCCAATAAGTATGTTTGCTAAATTGTCAGTTACAGGCCAGCGTAATCTGGGTTGGCGGATAATAACCTGTTTTACCACTTGCCCTTCAATATAGGGGGCAATGCCTCGGCAAGTGGTTTCTACTTCAGGTAATTCTGGCATTAAGCTATTGGTGCAAATGTGCGGCCAGCCAGCGTTCAGCATCCGCTTCAGAGACACCTTTGCGTTTGGCGTAATCTGCTAACTGGTCTTTGTCTATTTTGCCGACGTTAAAATACTGCGATTCGGGGTGTGAGAAATACCAACCGCTAACGGCCGATGCCGGGTACATGGCATAACTTTCGGTGAGTGAAATGCTAGTATTTTCTGTCACCTTCAGCAATTCAAACAATTTGGCTTTTTCGGTGTGATCAGGACAAGCAGGATAACCTGGCGCAGGACGAATGCCTTGATAGGCTTCGTTGATTAATTGCTCGTTTTCATGCGTTTCATCGTCGGCATAACCCCAGTAATTTTTTCTAACGATTTGATGCAGGTATTCGGCAAACGCTTCTGCCAAGCGGTCTGCCAAGGCTTTCAGCATAATTGAACTGTAATCGTCGTGATCTTGTTCAAACTGTTGCAGTTTAGCTTCGATACCTATGCCAGTGGTGACAGCAAAGGCACCAATATAATCTGCTTTGCCACTATCGATAGGCGCAATGAAGTCTGAGAGGCAATAATTGGGTCTGCCAGGCGCTTTAATATTTTGCTGGCGTAAATGATGGAGCACTTCATGCTGTTGCGTACGTGTTTCGTCGGTGTACAGGACAACATCATCACCGTCGCTTTGCGCCGGAAAAAAACCAATGACCGCTCGGGTGGTTAGCCATTGTTCATTAATGATTTTTTTCAGCATCGCTTGTGCATCGGCAAACAACTTTCTGGCTTCAATACCAATCACTTGGTCATCAAGTATTTTGGGATAGCTGCCTGCCATTTCCCAGGTTTGAAAAAATGGTGACCAGTCTATATAGGTTGCTAGTGTGGCAAGCGAGGCATCTGAGATGACTTTTATACCTAAAAATGATGGCTTAACGGGTTCGTATTTTCCCCAGTTAAAGCGGTTTTGTCGGGCTTGTTCGATAGAATGCTGCTTGGTTTTGGCTTCTTTGCCTTTGTGGCGTTCGCGCACCTGCGCATATTCTTTGCGTAAGCCTTGGGTAAATTCATCTTTAAGATCGCTACTCAACAGATTGCTAGCAACGCCGACACCACGCGAAGCGTCGGTGACATAAACAGTGGTACCTTGATAATGTGGCTCAATTTTTACGGCGGTATGGGCGCGTGAGGTCGTGGCGCCGCCAATCATCAGTGGAATAGTGAAACCTTGACGCTGCATTTCTTTGGCGACATGCACCATTTCATCGAGTGATGGGGTAATCAGTCCACTTAAACCGATAATATCAACATTTTCCAAGCGAGCGGTTTGCAGGATTTTTTCGGCGGGCACCATCACCCCCAAATCAATCACTTCGTAGTTATTGCATTGCAATACGACACCGACAATATTTTTACCGATGTCATGCACATCGCCTTTAACGGTCGCCATCAGGATTTTGCCGTTAGTTTGCCTATCGCCTGCGGCTTTGTCGGCTTCCATAAACGGCATTAAATAAGCGACTGCTTTTTTCATGACGCGGGCAGATTTAACGACTTGTGGCAAAAACATTTTGCCATCACCAAATAAATCACCAACCACGTTCATGCCGTCCATTAACGCACCTTCGATAACATGCAGCGGGCGTTCGGCTTCAAGTCGCGCGGCTTCGGTATCTTCATCGATATAATCAGTGATGCCTTTGACTAGCGCGTGTTCCAGGCGCTTGCTTACCGGCCAGCTTCGCCATTCGAGGTTTTCTTGTTTAACTTCGCTACTGCTACCGTCGCCTTTATATTTTTCCGCCAGCTCCAGTAATTTTTCGGTGCCGCTGCCGTCATGACGATTTAAAACGACATCTTCAACGGCATTGCGCAAGTCTTCAGGAATATCGGCGTAAATAGCCAATTGTCCGGCATTAACGATGCCCATCGACATGCCAGCATGAATGGCGTGATATAAAAAGACGGCGTGTATTGCTTCGCGCACCGGATTATTGCCGCGAAACGAAAACGATACATTGGATACGCCACCGGAGATCAGTGCATAAGGTAAGGTTTGTTTGATTTCACGGGTAGCTTCTATAAAATCCAAGCCGTAATTATTGTGCTCATCAATACCGGTCGCAACCGCAAAAATATTGGGATCAAAAATAATATCTTCAGGCGGGAAACCTATTTGCTCAACTAAAATTTTATAAGCACGCTGGCAGATTTCAACTTTGCGGGCTTTGGTGTCTGCTTGACCTGCTTCGTCGAATGCCATCACGATAACGGCAGCACCGTAGCGCCTCACCAGTTTGGCGTGTTTGATAAACAGTGCCTCGCCTTCTTTCAGCGAGATGGAGTTGACTACCCCTTTGCCCTGGATGCATTTAAGTCCGGCTTCAAGAATCTCCCATTTGGAAGAGTCGAGCATAATCGGTATTTTAGCAATGTCCGGTTCAGCGGCAATTAACATTAAAAAACGCACCATCGCGTCTTTGGACTCCAACATGCCTTCATCCATGTTGATGTCGATAATCTGCGCGCCGTTTTCGACTTGTTGCTTGGCAACCTCTAACGCTGTTTCAAAATCTCCATCGATAATCAAGCGTTTAAATGCTGCCGATCCGGTCACGTTAGTTCGCTCACCCACATTAACAAACAGCGTATCAGAACCAATCGACATGGGCTCAAGACCGGCTAGACGGCACTGTTTTTCAATAGTGGGAATTTTTCTGGGAGGATATTTTTGCACAGCGTCAACAATGGCTTTGATATGCGCGGGTGATGTTCCGCAGCAGCCACCGATAATATTCAGATAACCACAGGCTGCCCAGTCTTCGATTTCTTTCGCCATAGCTTCAGGCGATTCATCGTATTCACCGAATTCATTAGGTAAACCCGCATTAGGGTGAGCGGAAACGTGAGTATCGGCAATGCTTGCTAATTCGTCGATATGTTGACGTAATTCTTTGGCACCTAAGGCACAATTAAAACCGAAGGAAATCGGTTCGACATGCTTGAGTGAATGCCAGAAGGCGGCAACGGTTTGCCCTGATAACGTCCTTCCTGAGGCATCGGTAATCGTACCCGAAATCATTACGGGTAATTTATAGCCGATGGTTTCAAACACTTGCTCAACTGCAAAAATGGCAGCTTTAGCATTTAGCGTATCGAATATGGTTTCAATCAGGATAATATCCACACCACCATCAATTAACCCTTGGGTCGCCTCGGTATAGGCAGCAACCAGATCATCAAAGAAAATATTACGAAAGCCCGGATCGTTAACATCTGGCGACATCGACGCCGTTCGATTAGTAGGACCTAATACGCCAGCGACAAATCGCGGCTTTTCGGGCGTTTTTTCTGTAAATTCATCAGCCGCTTGTCGTGCCAATCTCGCTGATTCCAGATTAATTTCGTAAGCCAGCGACTCCATACCATAATCTGCCATCGCAATCGTGGTGGCATTAAAGGTATTTGTTTCAACAATATCCGATCCCACCGCATAATAAGCACTATGAATCGCTTTGATAATATCGGGCTGGCTCAACGACAACAAATCGTTATTGCCTTTAAGGTCAATATCCCACTGAGCGAAACGTTCGCCGCGATAATCTTTTTCATCCAATTTGTAGCTTTGAATCATCGTTCCCATCGCACCATCAAGAAATAGTATGCGCTGGGCTAATTGCTGTTTAAATAAATCTGTTCTATTCATGAGTGATAATGTGTGAGTGAGTAATTCAAAACTTCTGCAATATAATCATTGCGTAAACTGCAGGCAAGCACTATTATTTTTTTCACTTACTGGAGATAACTATGTCAACACCAACAATTATTCAAGTATTTAAAAGCGTTTTTTCTGCTTTTATCGGCGTACAAAGTAACGAAAACAGGCAAAAAGACTTTGCGCAGGGATCATTGAAGCTCTATGTTATTGCGGGGATAATTTTCACAATTGCATTTATAAGTGGCCTAGTTTTATTAGTTTCGGCTATTCTCGGATAAAGATCCGTCTTGGGACTCCATTTAACATAAACTGACCTTACATAAAAAAGCCCAAGTCAAGACTTGGGCTTTTTTTATAGGCAGATTACTTGCAACCAGTCTCTGACCTTTGCTTTTATTGTTTTTTAATGCCTTGCTTTAATGAATTAACTACACTGTTTACACCGCCAGAGACAATCTCGCGAATACCACCAAACAAAGTTGTTAGTGCTATTCTTTCTTTAACTATAAATTTTAGTCGAATCAGTCCGATGATAGTGAGACCTACGATAGGTGGCATCAATTCCATAAATAACGAAACTAAAACACCGCCACCGCTTTGAAAGCCGCCTTCATTTTTTCTATCGCCAATGCTGGCTAGGTCACGCTCATAATTCGCATCACCCTCACCGCCTCTGAACAGTTCTAAAAAATAAACATTGGCGTCAATTAATAAAACCTGCGATGCCAAAAATACAGCCATACAGCCGCCAACCCAAACTATTACATTACTTATTCCTGCTTTCATGGCCGACTGATAAATCCAGATAGCCGCAAAAATCATTACCATAGCACCAATCATAGTTGCACCCTTCTCGCTTAAATTATTATATTTTTGTTAGAAAATAAAAAAGGAACGGACATTTTAAAATCATGCTAGAGCTATTTTTTTCAACGATTTTGCATGATTCATATTTTTCTTGTCCAGGCTTTGTTTGCTTTTTTATTTCACCATTTTCAATCAAGTATTTAATGGCGATTTTCATTTCTTTGGTTCTGCCCACTGAATCTGTTGAGGTCGTTTGCAACACGCCATTGTCTTTAAAGTCCCATTCAACCTTAACCGCTTTTTTTTCCCCATCAATTTTGGCTGCTTCTGCATAGAGATTCCATTTCCCTAAAATTTCAGAATTATCCTTTAGCAGAATCTCAGCATTTGCCGAAAAGGCAAATAACATCGCGGCAACCGGTAGTATTTTAATATATTTTTTTATCATATTTATCGCCCTCATAACACATAAACAGCATTAAAAAATGAAGTGTAAACTATACCACACAAGCTATCGAGTTTTAAATTTCCAATAGTTTGAAGTAGCCTCTGCGAAAAGCATAACTTCGTCAAAAACCTGATTTTTACTAACCAACCTTACTTCCCCTTACTTTCAAAAATAGCGTTTAACGGGTTATGCAGCCAATGCTAAGGCTGGATTCATCACACGAATTGTAATGCAATTAGACCTTGACTTTAGATTCCCCTAAAGTATTATGTCGCTTCCATTTGCTATGAAACTAGCAATTTCTAAAATACAATAAAATACAGGTAGGACATCTCATGGGGTTCATCTTAGATCTCACTTCAATGTTAAAAGAACCAGCTGGTATGGTCGGCGCAGTTGTAGTTATAGGTGCTGTTTATTTCTTAGCAAAATGGGTATTCGCTGAGCACCCAGACGACGAAAAATAAGCTACCAACACAGCTTTACTCCCTATAGAGCCGCTATCAGCATAATAAGCTGTTAGCGGCTTTAGTCATTTTATGGGTAATGAAACATTTTAAACATCATTACCGTATTTATTTTATAATTTATACATTTATCCTAAGTATCTGAAATGTATAATCTTATATTCTCTAAAATTCTAGACCTACTTTCTAAAAAAGTACCTGTAACCGGCATTGGATTATTCCGAATCTTTTATGGGCTAATCACGTTACATGAAATAATTTTTCTTTATTATTTCAATCACTTAGTTTTCGACCCGATTCCCTATATTGACGTCGAATTCCCCACAATTACTTTATTTCTGTGTTTTTGGGGAATTATTGCAAGCTTTATCATCACAGGCTTCCGATATCAATTTTCCGTTATCTGTAATTATATTTTCTGGATCGTTTTCGTTAATTTCACATCAATGCAACGGGATTTTGATGGTGGCTTTGACTTATTTATGATCGGTGCTGGATTTTTCCTGCTCTTTATGCCGGGTGACAAGGTATTTTCTATTGACAGCCTGCGCTACAAACTCAGTACACCTTTTACGCATTATAAAAATTATCCTCCGCAAACCGTTTCTGTTCTTGTCTATTACCTACCGATTGCTATTTGCCTTGGCTTTCTTTATATCGATTCATCTATCCATAAATTGTTTGCCGAACATTGGCGCAATGGATTAGGTGCTTGGTTGCCATCAACACAACCCTATTACGTTTCAGCACTCGATATGTCATTGTTTTTGAA
>CANNKH010000172.1 GCA_947504985.1 Methylococcaceae bacterium
GGCGGCGTAAAAATCGCTTATGAACAAGGCTTGGAAGCCCATTCCGACGGTGATGTCGTGCTTCATGCGTTATGCGATGCCCTGCTGGGTGCGGCGGCATTAGGTGATATTGGTAAACATTTCCCCGATACCGACCCTGAATTTAAGGGTGCCGATAGCCGTGTGTTATTACGCCATGTCTACCGCATTGTGCAGGAAAAAGGCTATCAACTGGTCAATGCAGACATGACGATTATTGCCCAAGCGCCAAAAATGGCACCCCATATTGAAGCGATGTGCCGCAATATTGCCGACGATTTGAATACGGCTGTCGATTGCATTAATGTCAAAGCGACTACGACTGAAAAACTCGGTTTTGAAGGTCGCAAAGAAGGTATCGCCGTACAAGCCATCGTGCTGATTGCAAACCGCTAATGCCAACTATCGAAATCCCAGTCTGGCCATACACCTACGGACAACCTTCAGGTTCAGGCGTTATCCGCCAACAGCCAGAAGATTTCATCGTTATTGAGCATCTTGCTTTTGAGCCCTCCGGCACCGGTGAGCATGTCTTTTTGCAAATTGAAAAAACCGGTGAAAATACCGATTACGTCGCCAGACAATTAGCCAGAATCGCTAATGTCAGGCAACGTGATATTGGTTATGCGGGTATCAAAGACCGCCATGCCGTAACCACACAATGGTTTAGCGTTTGGCTACCCGGAAAAAATGATCCTGATTGGACACAACTGGCATCAGAGCACATAAAAATACGACACACGATACGTCATGCCAGAAAGTTAAAGCGCGGCGTGTTATCGGGCAACCACTTTGATCTCACTGTTCGTGACTGGTGTGGCGATCAGGCCAAAACCCACCAGCAACTCGAATTAATCAAGACCCACGGTATCGCCAACTATTATGGTTCGCAACGTTTTGGTAACGGCGGTCAAAACGTCAATAAAGCCTTAGCGATGTTTCAAGGCAATAAAACCAGCCGCGAACTGCGTAGTTTGTATTTATCAGCGGCGCGTTCGTATTTGTTCAATGAAATTTTAGCGCGTCGTGTTCACGATAAAACCTGGAATCAGGCACTTGATGGCGATACTTATTGCTTTGATTTATCGCACAGTTGGTTTAAATCTGTACACGCTGATGCTGAAATCCACCACCGATTAGCCACCCATAAAATTCACCCTACCGGCGTGTTATGGGGTAAAGGTGATATCGATGTTACCGCCGAAGCACTGATTATCGAACAAGCCGTTATTGATGCAAATCCTGAACTGGCTGATGGTTTGCTTGCTTGCGCTGTAGATAAAGACAGACGCGCCTTAAGAATCAATGTGCAACAGCTGCAATGGCAGTTTACGGATGAGTGCACCTTAAACCTTGCTTTTACGCTACCGGCAGGCTGCTATGCGACGTCGGTGTTGCGTGAAATTATCGAAACCCAATAGCTTATATGACCCTGAAAATAGCCCTCGCACAAACCAATTTTTTAGTCGGTAATATCAATGCCAACATGGATAACATTGTCAACGCCGCCGTTTATGCCCGAGACACCTTGGGAGCAGAGCTAATTGTTTTTCCTGAACTGACCATCACGGGTTATCCGGCTGAAGACTTGCTGTTACGCGCTGATTTTATTGCCTCGGCTAATAATGCGCTTTACCAGCTCGCCGAGCGCATCACCGATATTGCTTTGGTGGTTGGTTTTCCCGAACAAGACGGCGATAAACGCTACAACAGTGCCGCCGTACTCCATCATGGCGCAATCATCGCTTGTTATCGTAAACAAGCGTTGCCCAATTATGGCGTATTCGATGAACAACGTTATTTTACTGCCGGTCAACAGCCGTGTGTTTTTGAACTTAACGGTTGCTTTATTGGTTTATCTATCTGCGAAGATGTCTGGCAAGACGGCATTATCGAGGCAAGTAAACAAGCCGGTGCTGAAATACTACTAACCCTTAACGCTTCCCCGTTTAATCTGGGCAAAATCAGTCAACGCGAAGCCATTATTTGCAAACAGGTCAAAGCTGCACAGATTCCGCTGGTTTATGTTAATCAGGTGGGTGGACAAGATGAGCTTATTTTTGACGGTGCGTCTTTTGTGAGCAATGCCCAAGGCGAAATTGTCTTTCGAGCGGTAGAATTTCAGGAGCAAATCAGCGTTGTCGAATTTGAACATAACCAGCCCATAAAAAGCAGTTGCGCCCCGCTTTATGATGATATTGCCGGGGTTTACCACGCGCTGGTTTTGGGTATTAAAGACTATGTGCGTAAAAACGGCTTTCAAGGGGCAATACTGGGATTGTCCGGCGGCATTGATTCAGCATTGGTGTTAGCTTTAGCGGTCGATGCGCTAGGCGCGGATAAAGTCGAAGCGGTACTGATGCCATCGCGTTATACCCAAGCCATGAGCATAGACGATGCCGTGCTGGAAGCCGATGCGCTAGGTGTAAAACATCACACTATTCCGATAGAACCGGCGGTGACTGCATTTACCGGAATGCTTGCCGACCTATTTTCAGGCTCGGCTAGGGACACCACAGAGGAAAATATCCAAGCCCGCTGCCGTGGCGTGATCTTAATGGCAATATCCAACAAACAAGGCAAACTGTTACTGACAACCGGTAATAAAAGTGAAATGAGTGTTGGCTATGCAACGCTGTATGGCGATATGGCGGGTGGTTTTGCCCCCATTAAAGACGTGCCCAAATTACTGGTCTATCAATTATCACGTTATCGTAACAGCTTGTCGCCCGTCATCCCTGAGCGCGTCATTACCCGCCCACCTTCTGCGGAACTGGCACCTGACCAAATTGATGAAGACTCTCTGCCACCTTACAATGTGCTAGATCCAATACTAGAACGCTATGTTGAACTCGACCAATCTGCCGAACAAATTATCGCTGCCGGATTCAGGCAAGAAGACGTGGCAAGAGCGGTCTTACTGGTGGATAAAAATGAATATAAACGCAGACAATCCCCGCCTGGAATCAGGATTACCAGCAAAGCGTTCGGACGTGATCGGCGTTATCCTATTACCTCGGGTTATAAGGGAATTTAGGCGCTTAGGTTAATAACCTTTTGTTGTTAGCAGGATGCACTTCTCTCTGCATTGAGTAATTCAATAACGGCTTGCGTGTCAGGACGCACACCTCGCCAGATAAAAAAGGCTTCCGCCGCCTGTTCGACCAGCATCCCCAAGCCATCAAGGCTTTTTACCGCACCATGCGCCAATCCCCAACGCACAAACGGGGTAGGTTGATTACCGTAGGCTAAATCGTAGCAAATACCCTGCTCGGCGATTAAACCATCAGGTAGCGGAGGAAGTTGATCGCTCAAACTGGCTGACGTGGCATTTAAAATTAAATCATAGTGCTGATGAGCTAATGCAGCAAATCCACATCCCGTAACGTTGCCTTTATCACCAAACTCAGTAGCCAAATTAACCGCTTTATCAATAGTACGATTCGCGATGACCAACGATTGTGGTGCTTGCTCAAATAGCGGTGCAATAATGCCTCGACTTGCTCCACCTGCCCCCAAAATTAAAATCCGGCTGCCCGCCAATTTAATACCATGATTAACCATTAGGTCTGCCACCAAACCGCAACCATCGGTATTATCGCCAACGATGGCACCATCTTCGCGTAAGGTGAGCGTATTGACTGCCTTGCTTAAATTAGCGCGTTCCGTATTTTCATCAGCATAGCGCCAAGCGAGTTCTTTCAACGGTACCGTACAATTTAGCCCCCTGCCCTCTTCCATAAAAAAAGCGGTGACCATGGTAATAAACTGTTCGGCGGAAACTTCTCTTGCCTCATAAGTTAGCAATTGCCCGGTTTGCGCGGCAAATAATTGGTGTATGCGTGGTGATTTGCTGTGTTGAATAGGTTGCCCTAACACAGCATAACGATCTTTTATTGTTATCATTGCGTCCTTTTTGCCCTGCAGAAATCCCATAGCGAAATAAACCAAGGTATAGGCATAATGCCTCAAAACTGTGAAGCGGAATGATAGCGTATTTGGTTAATAGCATCAAAATATAGCCTTTATCCTAATAACTATCGGTGACTACCATCGCAAAACCTGGCTTTAAATAGCAATTACAGCATTTTCAGGTCAAGTTAGAATGCCATGACTGCCAGTCCTTTGAGGACGGGCAGTCATTATGTTGCCGAAGGTGTCGTACCTGTTTCTTACACGTCACTAAAAAGTTTCCTATGCAATGACTTAACTGTAAAATCGGCGCTTTTATCTTTATTAAGTGGAGCAACAACCCAATGGGCAGAGCCTATCAAAACCGTAAAGTGTCCATGGCCAAAACCTCTGATGCCAAGGCAAAGGTTTACAGTAAATATGGTCGTGAAATATTCGTGTGCGCTAAATCTGGAGGCGTTGACCCGGATGGAAATTTAGCACTACGCGGACTGATTGAACGAGCCAAAAAAAATCAGGTACCGACCCACGTTATTGATAAAGCTATCGATAAAGCGAAAGGCGGTGGCGGGGAAGATTTTGCGGTGGCGCGTTATGAAGGCTATGGCCCAGGTGGCTGTATGGTCATTATCGACTGCCTGACTGATAACCCAAACCGTACTTTTGGTGATGTAAGACTTTGTTTTACCAAAACAAAATGCAAAATTGGTACCCAAGGTACCGTCAGTCACATGTTCGATCATGCGGCAATACTGGCATTTAAACATGATGACGAGGACACCGTACTTGACGCCTTATTAACCGCTGACGTCGATGTCTCTGATATTGAAAGCGACGATGGAAAAATCACCGTCTTCACCACACCTGGGGACTATTTTAAAGCTAAACAAGCGCTAGCAGATTCATTTGGCGAGATTGATTTTGATGTTGATGAAATCCAATTCCTGCCCAGAGGCTCTACCGCAGTTAGTGGTGATGACTTGGTTTTGTTTGAAAAATTTTTAGATATGCTGGATGACTTGGATGACGTGCAGAATGTTTATCATGATGCCGAGTTTTAATAGTTTTCAAGACCTAATGGATTAGTCATAACAACGACACCTCAAACAGCAACCTATCGTAATTATTAGAAAAAACCAAAAGGTGTGGCATCGGCTTTAGCCGCAATAATCGTGGTTAAAGCCAATCCCACAAAAAATTTAGGCCACCAATTTAAGGCGGAGCAGTTTAAGGTTAAGCCGTTCGCTGGGCGGAATCGAAGCGAGCGGTCGCTTTGATTTGGTAGCCAAAACTTATAACGATTCCAAGTGTATTTTAGGCTTGATGACGTTGACACCAATACCCGCCAGTGTCCTTTTTAAGGCATCATACTTCGCCTGATCAGTATATGTACCCATAATAGCGCCTCCAGAGCCCGTAAAATTAGCACTTGCACCCACACTTTTAGCCGCGTCTACCATGCGCAAGTTGCCTTCGCTAATGTTCAAAATACGTTTTCTCAAATCGAAATTCCGATTAACCAGCACGGCAATCTCCGCTTCAGTTGCTCCCGCTTCCAGTAACCGCCGTAACTGCGCGGCTAACTCCGCGCACTGCGCCAACGCATCAAGCACGTCCGCATCGCCGCGCTGGTAGCGTTCCTGAAGGTCGTTGTGCGTTACTTCAGAACCCTCGGCTAAATCAGTTCGATAAGCGATATAAAGCTTTGGCAATCGCGTGATATCGAGAGGAACATAATCTCCGTAGCCTTGCTTAGCCATAATTAGCCGATCAAAGTCCATGTACACGAGTCCCTGATAAACCTGAGCGACTCTATCCTGAAGTCCTGCCCCGATCTTTAATTCGTCTTTTTCAACAGAGAGAATAAGGTTCGCTAATATTGGTTTTGGAATAATAACGTCATAAAACTGCATCAGCCCGCGCATACACGCGGTGATAATCGCACTTGAGCCCGCCAAGCCAAGACGATGCGGAATCGTCGTGTCGTAACGGAGAGTAAAATTTCGATTATCTAAGGTAATTAATTCAGCTTTACAGTAGTCATAAAAACATTTGATAGCGGCCTTGAGCAACCGGACGCCACCATAGTAACCATAGCGATGAATATCATCGACAAGTTGCTCTATCGAGGTAAATACCGATGTATCACGATCGTTAGGTAAAATCTCCAGCGCAGGTGATTCCCAAAGCGTAATCTCTGCGCGAAAATTACTAAACACCAAGGCAATCGTTTTGCCAAAGTAACCATCAGAGGGATTACCAACCAGCGCCGCGCGAGGATAGGCACAAGTGACGACAGGCATTTTATAAAGCGCCACTAAAGCACAAAATGATTAAAGTCGAGGTGATCCCCGATAAGCTGAATAATCATGTTAGTAAAGCCGTCACCGTTAACATCTACCTCCAGATTAGTGTTTCCATTAAGTAGATAAAGCCTCACTTCACCTTGTCCGGTGACATGCCAAGTCCCGTCTTTTGAAAGAACGAACGCTTGATCGCCATCGCTGCTAGCAGCGTCAATCGCACTGAAATCAATGAGGTCGGTATTGGTAAGATCGGTGATTAAATCTAAAAAGCCGGATGATTCCAAGGTCGAA
>CANNKH010000173.1 GCA_947504985.1 Methylococcaceae bacterium
AACTGGCGCCTCATGAGCTGTGCTTCTATCGTTGCCGTAACAGTAATTTTTCTAGGCCCACAGCGCCATAAATGACGATACCAACGCCAATAATTAATAACCATTCATCATAACCAATTGCTGAACTTCCGAATAATCGCTGCATTGGCGGCCAATAGGTAAATAGTATTTGCAACAATATCATGCTACAGGCACCAAATATCACCCACAAATTAGAAAAAACTCCTACGTGAAACATTGAATAGTGTAGAGATCGACAGTTGAATAAATAAAACAACTCGCCGATGACGAACACGTTGACGGCTGCAGTACGCGCGGCCGCTAAAGTTTCACCGTGCATTAATTCCCAGTTAAACAGGCCAAAAGCACCGATCAAAAGCAGTATGCCGACCAGACAAATACGAAACATTAAATGCAGCGTAAGAATTGGTTGTTGCGGGTCGCGGGGTTTTCGGCTCATTAAGTTGGGTTCCTTAGGCTCAAATGCTAGCATAAGCCCTAGCAGTACTGCCGTAGACATATTGATCCAGAGAATTTGTACAGGGGTAATCGGCAGTGTCACATTAGCAAATATGGCGGCGAGAATGATCAGACCTTCGCCAAGATTGGTGGGCAAGGTCCAGACGATAAATTTCACCAGATTGTCGAACACTCCACGACCTTCTTCCACTGCAGCTTCAATGGTGGCGAAATGATCGTCGGTTAAGACGATGGCGGCGGCTTCCTTGGCAACTTCTGTACCGTTCAGTCCCATAGCTACACCGATATTGGCTTGCCGCAAGGCTGGTGCATCATTGACGCCGTCACCGGTCATCGCCACGACGTGACCTAGGGATTGTAGCGCTTGAACTAACTGAAGTTTTTGTTCTGGCGCAACACGAGCGAAGACAGAACAATGTTCTACTAGTTGTGGATACTCACTTTCAGCAATGGCTTGCAGCTCTGCGCCAGTGATGACGCGCTCAACGTTTTTCATACCCAACTGCCTCGCAATTGCCTGCGCGGTAATTGGGTGGTCGCCAGTAATCATTTTGATTTGAATCCCAGCTTGATAACAGGCTGCAATTGAAGCGGCGGCTTCAGGACGAGGTGGATCGATCATGGCTTGCAAGCCCAGAAAAGTTAAGCCTCCGTAGACATTATCGTGTTTAACGAGATTATCATTGTGATCGATACGAGCAAATGCCAATACTCGTAACCCTTGCTTAGCCATGTCTTCAAGGCGATTCAGTAATAGAGTCTTGTCTAGGGCTATTGGCAGCATTTGGTTATCAAAAGTATTGTCGCAACGTAACAATATACTTTCCAGCGAACCTTTCAGGTAAATATAACGTGCGCCTTGAACTGGGTTAAGGTGCAGAGTGGCCATAAACTGATGTTGTGATTCAAATGGAATTGCATCCAAGCGTGGATGTTCGTTGCTGATAGTGGCATGGTGCAAGCCAGCCTTATGCGCAGAAACCAATAACGCAGCTTCAGTAGGGTCGCCCTCGATACGCCAAGTATCGGTTTCCACAATAAGGCGGGCATCATTACATAAAAGACCGGCCTTCAGACATTCCAGTAAAGCAGGGTATTCTTGAGGAATAATAGTTTTACCGTTGTAACGGAATTCGCCGTTGGGGCTATAGCCGCTGCCAGTAACTTCAAACAATTCGCCGCCGGCATAAATTGCTTGGACCGTCATCTGGTTTTGGGTCAGCGTTCCTGTTTTGTCGGAGCAAATCACCGTAGTGCTACCCAGGGTTTCTACCGCAGGTAATTTCCGAACAATAGCATTGCGTTTCGCCATACGAGAGACACCTATGGCTAAGGTAATGGTCAAGGCTGCGGGTAATCCTTCGGGTATCGCGCCTACTGCTAGCGCTACCGAGGCCATGAACATTTCTAGCATGGAATGACCGTAGCCTATACCCACAGTAAAAGTAAGTGCCGCCATACCGATGATGGCCCAAAGCAAGAACCTGCTGAATTGGCTTATATTTTTGGTCAGCGGCGTTTCCATGTCTGTGGCACTGGCGATCAATCGATTAATCAGACCAATCTCGGTACGGTCGCCGGTTTCCACCACTACACCCAAAGCACTGCCATAAGTCACAAGTGTTGAGGAATAAACCATGTTACAACGATCCGACAATACCGTGGCGATATCCAATATAGCTAGGCGTTTTTCAACCGGCATCGATTCACCGGTCATTGCTGATTCATCGATTTTCAGCTCGTGGATTTCGAATAAACGCAAGTCGGCGGGCACCTTGTCGCCGGATTTCAGCAGCACCACATCACCCGGCATTAGCTCATGGGCTAAAATTGTGCGGTGTTGCCCGTCTCGTAGTACTTTTGCGCTGACATTCAAGACCCGACTTAGAGCATCAATGGCTTTTAAGGCATTGGCTTCTTGAACAAAGCCAATAACAGCGTTAACCAGCACTACGCCAAAAATCACACTACTATCCACCCACTCTTGCAAAAATGCCGTTACGCCTGCGGCAACTAAGAGGATATACACTAAGGGTTGATGAAATTGTTCAAATAATAAACGCAACGGGCTTTTGCCTCGTCGTGGAGTCAGACAATTTGGGCCATATTGATCTAGACGGCGCAGTACCTCGACTTCATCCAAACCTCTTTTAACATCAACATGCAGACTTGTAATCAGTTTTTCTAGTGACTGGCTATGCCAATCTGTTTTTTGAGCTTTCATGTTTACTCCAAAACTGCTATATAAAAGTGGATGCATTCAGTGAACGAGTAAGGTAAGGCGCAATAATAAAACCCCCTATTTTTATATATGTGCTGAACGATAGTGAAGCGCATGCTATAGGGGTATTTTATTTTTTGCGAGTTACCTAAGTGGTGTTTCAGAGTGAGTATTTCGGCATTCTAGTGTATGCTTGCTCTATGTTTATGATAGTCATCACGCGAGATGTAACTCATGTTTAAGTCTAGGTTTTCTCGATCAGTACCAAAAAAGGCTTTAGGCTCAGCGCCGCCTACGACAAAAAATACGAGCCGACAAATTAAATATATCATCAATCTATGGATTCATCGACTGATCAAATTTAATGAATCCCCCTATCGCATTGCAATGGGCAGTGCCTGCGGTATTTTTTGTTCAGCTTTGCCTATATTCGGCCAAACCTTTATTAGCATGATCGCAGCTCGCATCTTAAGAGCTAGTGTCATTGCCAGTATACCCTGGACATGGATTTCAAATCCGCTCACTACACTACCTATGTGGTATGGTGGTTATAGGCTTGGGATATGGATAATGCCCGGTAAACATATACCATTGAGCCATGAAGAAATTCAAGCATTAATGCAGAATTTCAACCAAATGCATTGGACTCAAAGCATTTCGTTACTGTCCGCCGAACTCTGGGATGCCCTGCAACCACTATGGTTGGGTTGTGTAATTATGGGCTTTGTGATGGCCGCCCCTAGTTTTATCCTACTCTATTACCTCACCAAAGGAATAATGCTGCGACGTACTCTCCGACTTCAAAAAGATAATTAATTGATGTTACGCAGCAATTCAGCGGCTTATAAAAATATTATTGTTATCGCTATCGCTACGATGTATTAATCGGATATTCGCACCCGAAGGCTCGATTGCCGCTTCTTCCTGCGCCCCTCGGTTTTGTCGGGGCTAACGAGACTAAAGCATCGTTACTGAGTAACGTCAGTAATTAATTCTTCTGTATCGGTTCTTACATTTAATTTTTGGAGCCCTATGGCCACTCGCAACCATCAGAACACAAGGCTAACAACTTAAGGTGGTAAATTTGCTAGGCTTAAGCTTTCGCCCTTAGCCTTTTGTCTGCTCTTAATAGAACCCAGTCTAAAAGTGAACGATTAAGCTAAACTGTCCCGTCTTAAACTGGTAGCCAAAAAGAATAAGTGCACGATGTTTTATTGTCATGCAAAGCCTGATTTTAACCATTTCCAAAATTCGCCACATAACTGGGTGGAACTAAGGCCCAAGTTTGTTATGCGTCCACGCCACAGATACAGTGGATTGATAATTTTGATATAGAAAATAATAAACACCGTACCGATGGTCAGTAGAATAGCTTTGAGGATATTTTTAGCCAATGCTGCTTGCGGTCTTGCAAGTTCAAGGAAAGGAAGTAGTTTGAGCAGTTTAGGCGCAAAGCTAGTCAATAGCCATAAGACAACGGCGAGTAGAACCGCGGTGACAGGAATAGAACTCGCTAGCAATGCCAGCACTTGAGGCCAGAAGCCATAAAGCACCAACACGATGGCTGCAAAAAAAGGAATCCACAAACTAGGCATCAGTAACAGCGTTTTGCCAAAGATGGATTGGGCTACTTTAAGTTGTTTTAGGTAATCTGGCTTTGGATCACGCGCCCAGTTTTCTATAGATAGAAACGCCCAGTTTTCTTCAGAATGCAGTGATTCGGACTTTTTATTTTTCGAACAACTGGCGTTTGCCATAAAGTAATTTAATTCATCTTTGCTCATACGGTAACCATCCAGCATCAAAGAGTAGGCTTCTACTTCGGTGAAGGCGTCTAAGTCTGTGCGCATCTTTGCGAGACTGTCTTGCACATCGGGGTGAATGCCGAAGTTTTGACTGCTGGGCGTTATGATTTCATCAGAAGCTTGCTGGCTATTTTGATCAATCCAAGCAATTGTGCGGACGCCCAAACCTTGGCGTAAATTCATGAAGGCGACATTCTCATTACCTTGCGTATCAAATAGATGCAGCAGGCTTTCCGTCCTAATCCTGCTTTGCAAGATACTACTGACACGCAGCAACACAGAAACGGGATCAACCCCAGGATTATTTAATGATTCCAATTGGCCACCGGCATCGCTGATAACGAAGCAGGTACAGTCATTGCGCATCAGCCCTTCGATCCCTTGGTTGTCATGCACACCGCCATCCACGAGTTGCGCACGAATATCTTCGTTCTTATCCCTGTCGCGATAAAGATTACTAACGGCTAAAGGATCGAATAACGCAGGCACACACGCCGAGGCGGCCACGGCATGGCCGAGGGGGAATTGCTGCTGATTTATCGGGGCAGCTATCATATCGGAATAGCCTCCTGCCCGACGCAGCCGCTTTGGTTGTTTGTCTATCCGTCCCCAAACTGGTGATATGGGTGTTGGAGGCTCGCCCATGGTCTGGGCAGTGAACTCCCAATTTCTGCCAGTGTTCAGTGTTGTAGAATTAAGTACAAGGATGGGGACTTTTGCCTGCCGAGTTTCATTGTCGCGACTTGGGTGAAAGTCAGGTTGCCCAGGAGGATATATTTTCAACTCCTGCATCTGCACAGGGTTACTGACATCAGCCAGCACATCCTGGTATAACCAGTTATTGTATAATTCGGCGATGCGATCACTACGTGAGTAATTTAGGAAAATCATCCTAAAATTAGCCGAGAAACTGGCGAAGGTCGACATGCGGATGTTCTTGTTCGTCGCCTTAATGAAATCCTTTTCAATGTGCTTGATGACATCCACATAATCTTGGTTGATAATGTCGCTATCTGCTTTTGCTTCCAGTAGTTTTTTAATATGCAGGTAATATAGCGCCCCAATGATCGAGCCTCCCGACACCGTGGAGATTACCTCTACCTGGCGCAACAACCCCAGATCAGCCATCTGCGCCAAGACGCCAATGTGATAGAAGGAGGCTCTGAAGCCACCGCCGGAAAGACCAAGACCGAGCCTTTGTTTTTTGGTTGATACTGGCATAGGTTTACCTGCTTATTTGGATTGAATGGGGGCGTAAAGATCTGCCCTACTTGAAATAGGGTTCAGTTTTCCATATTTCTTTCGCCGTTTCAATTCGTATAAACACCTATAAAACCCTATTCGCACTAACTAAAAAAATCAGTTAATTTGGTGTTAGATAGCCAAGTCGAAATAATTGCAGCCATTAAGTGCTTATAATATTTGTAACGCTATCACTATATCGCCAGATAACTTACTGCTGACACTCTGCTAACCCACGGTTTTTATTGCTTTATTTAGCCGTTTTAACTGATGTTACGCAGTAACAAGGTTTTATTCTCGTTTGCCGCGCCGAGCACCGCAGGTTTTGTTGGGATTAGCCCGAAGGGGCGCGTCATGGATGCCGCGCGTCGATAGGAGGGCAGGAAGCCCTCTCTACCAACCCCCGACAAAACCGAGGAGCACAGGTTGTGCTGCAATCGAGCCGCTTTTCTTTGGATACTTTCTTTTGGCGGCGCAAAAGAAAGTATCTCGCCTTCGGGTGCGATAACCCGATTAACACATCGTCGCGATAGCGACCTCATTATTATTTGCTTTTTTAACCAGCTGAATGCCGGCTGCGTAACATCAGATTTTAATTTTACTCACCTTCACCTTGGCTTTAGAACAAAAGAGGCTGTTACGGAATTGTATTTTGAAGAAATCTTTAAAGTGATTAGCAATCAATGCTTGAATACTGATATCCTGCTACTAAATAATCGCTTACGGTTTTATAGCAAA
>CANNKH010000174.1 GCA_947504985.1 Methylococcaceae bacterium
CTCATTTTAGGACACAAATAATATTGAGGTGGATTAGCGTACCTCTTTTTAGGACACAAAGACAAAATATCAATGACTTACAAAACCCTTGCGTACCTCATTTTAGGACACACCTACTATAACCATACGGTAGGGACGAACCGCATTGGCATTTAGGACAACCCAAGACGCTGGCTAATAATTCACTGGCCGGGACTATGCCCAACTTCACGCAACACTGAAAGGACAACACCCAATGAGAACCCATTTTCAAATATCCAGATCGGCGGAATACTTTGACGCTGAAGAACTGCAAGCCCAGACCGGACAGCCTGCGTCAAAGTTTGGCGAGGTTGTGTTAAAAGAGCTTATCGACAATGCGCTGGATGCTTGCGAGAGCGTGGGTATTGAGCCAGTTATCAGCATCGGTTTTGCCGCTATCGGTGATCGAATGCGAATAGCGGTTAGTGACAACGGCGCGGGGATCAGTGAAAAGGTCATTGATAGTATTCTGAACTTTGATACCCGTACCAGTGACAAAGCGGCCTATAAAGCGCCAACGCGAGGGGCGCAGGGTAACGCCTTTAAAACCATTATAGGCATACCCCACGCTTTAGGCGGCGGCTCTATCGTGATCGAGTCAAAAGGTTTACGCCATGAAATCAATGCAACGGCGACACCGGCAGGCACTATCGACGTTGACCGCCAAACCAGCGCAATAGTTGAGGTCATTGGCACAACAGTTTATGTTGATATGCCGTTTCGTGAATGTTATCCGTATTGGTATGCACGGGCGACGGCGCTATTCAATCCCCACTCATTTGTAAAAATCAGTAGTTTTAATGAATTGTCATTTAGCATGGTAATTGCCGACGAAGAAAATGCAGAAACCGACAATTTTTACAAACGACTCGGTGAGTGCCAAAAAATTAAACCGAACGAACCGACCAGCGCCCATTGGTATAACGCTGACGACTTTAACAAGTTGGTGTTTTTGCAAGGCCTCCAGAATGATATTCCGCTGGGAGAATTTATTCGACAGTTTAGAGGGTTATCCTCTTCCGCAAAAGCAAAGCAGATAACCGGGCAGCTCAAACAGTTTAGGCTAGTGTCAGATATTTACCGCGAACCGATAGCCATTGAATCCATGCGCCAGGCTATGCAAGGCGAGTCTAAGCCGATACAGCCAAAAGCATTAGGTGCAATTGGTGAAGCAAACCTACTGGATAGGCTTAACTTGAACCGTCATTGGTATAAACAGGTTTCCGGCATGATCGACAATATCCCTTATGTGTTCGAAATACTGATAGGCGAGTCAGACGGCGCTCACGGCTTTTATCATGGCGTGAATCATTCGCCCACTTTTGGCGACTTCCTACGACAAAGTTCGCTCAAGGCAGGGGACTTAAACGGCGTAGGCATATCCGGCGCACTGGCAAAAATCATAGACCGGGAAAGGCACATTGTCATCGTTCACTTGATTGGTATCGGCTTACCCTTTTTAGATCGCGGCAAAAGCAACTTATCGTTACCGGCTGAAATGATCGAAAACATTGCAAGTGCGGTCTGGCATGTAGCAAAGACTTTGCACAATGAGCAAAAACGAGCCGACAAGGACGCGGCCAAAGCTGAAAAAGACGAGGCAGCGAGGGAAAGAGCTGGGGAGAATAAAACTTTTATTAATGCCGCCGTGTTCTTGGTGCTGGAAAAAGCCATACAAGCCGCTACCGATATGAGGCGCTTACCGGCAAATGTCCGCAACCTGTTTTATAAGGTGCGTGACTTTATTCAGGAGCATACAACCAAGGAGCTGAATTATACCTATTTCAGTCAGGATATTTTAATCAAATACTGGCAGGAACGTGGACGCGACAAGCTGATATATAACGATCCGCGCGGCGTACTGTATGAGCCACACCGCGAAAATGAAGTACAGTTAGGGACATTCTCGGTTAATGATTACCTATTTCCAAAGCATCAGTTCAATAAGATTCTCTACATCGAAAAAAAGGGGTTATGGCACACCATCAAAGCCGCTGGACTGCACAAAAAGTATGATATGGCCGTTATCGGCGGCGAGGGCTATGCTTCCGAAGCTATCCGCCTATTGCTGGAAAAGGCGCAAGTCGGACAGGACTACACCATTTTCGTTTTACACGATGCAGACCCCGACGGCTATAACATTGCCCGAACCATTCAGGAATCCACTAAACGGATGCCTGACCATAATATTGAGGTAATCGACTTAGGCTTAAACATTCAAGACGCTATCGACCTTGGCATTCCTGCCGAAACCTTTACCCGCAAAAAGGCACTGGTTAAAGACCTAGAGTTAAACGAGATCGAAAACGAATACTTCACAGGTCGGTTTAAGCACGGCACGAAGCGCAGCTATATTTGCAAGCGAGTAGAGCTTAACGCCATGAGCGCCGGGCAGTTGGTGGACTATATCGACGCGGGTATTAGCAAAGCCATAGACGCAAAGCAACTGGCTAAAAAGGTTATTCCCGATGCTGATGTACAGCTTGAAAAAGCGGCGGAATTATTCAAGTCGGGGCTACATGCTGAAATTGATGCCCTGATTGCCGAACGCCTGAACATCGAAGCATTGAAAGCGAAATTGTTAGAAGCCTATGCCGACGCATTCGACGAACAAGAATTTAAAGTTGATGAGTATCTGGCAGGCAACGAGCTGCACACCTGGAGCAAGCCGATACAAATTGCCGTTGATGACAAGCTGGAGGAAATTAGCGAAGCCATAGATGATGGTGTAACTGAGTGGTTAAAAGCATCGTAAGCAACACAGCCGGTTTAACCACCGGCTTTTTTATGTGTGAATATAATTTCACATGCTGTACAATGGAGCGTTGTGTAAATATTTTCACAGGTTACGAACATGACAGACACGCAAAATTATGACGGCACCGGAAAGCTGGGCGACGCGATAGCAGCCTTATACGGATGTTCGCCACGCAGTAACAACAAAATATCTGCGTTGGTCGGGGAAGCTAAAGCCGCCTTGGGTGTCGGTAAATCTAAAAAACTCGATGCCGATGTGAACCAATCAATTTGGCAATGGCACTTTGACCGCCTGCACCCGGAAGCTGATGCCGATGTGAAAATAGATTCACAAGCGGCGCAACTTGATAGCGTGAATATAATTTCACACACTGACAGCAACGAATCAGTAGAATTATATTCACACTCAACACCGCCCGATTTAGTAGAAATATATTCACAGCCTGAGCCGTCTTTATCTGTAGACATAATTTCACACGATGACAGCAATGAGATTGTAGAAATAATTTCACAACCCGAGCATGACGAGAGTGTAGAAATAAATTCACAATATGCAGATACCGCCTTGGTTCGAATTGCCTTTTATATTCAGCGGCAGGGGAAGAAGCGGGTTAAGCAGGAACGAGTTCGGCAAGTCATAGCCCTGGACGGCTTCTATATCAACGCCTTGATGCTGGCAACCGGCATTGATAAAAAAGGCGTACCGGCCTGGGTTCAGTCGGCGGTAAACGGCTGGGCGGCGTTTGATGGTGAATTGCCGGTGACGCGCCAAGTAAAGCTGTTGATCGTTCGAGAACTGACCAAGGCAATTGAAGGACGTTAAGCATGAGTAATCAAACAACGTCTGAGCCACAAATAAACGAGAGTGGCTCAACGATAGAACATTGCTCCGATTTAATGCGCTGGCTTGTTTGGGCAAAATTTGAGTCTGGGCTTAATCTGAATGAAATTATCCCCAAGTGGGAAAAATTAGTTGAGGAGTGCGGACTTGCGGAAGAATTTAGCAAACCATTTGACGATACTTTACAGCTTGACACATTTTAAGGATATGGCATGGCAACTTTGACACCAAAGCAAATTGAAGTGGCGCAGCTCTTGGCTGGCGGCATGAATATTACCGACACGTCAAAGGATGCCGGTGTTACTCGACCAACAATTTACTCGTGGCTGAAAACTAACGATGATTTTCTGGCTTACTTGAACTCATTGAAGGCCGAACAAATCGACGCGGTACGCATCCAACTGGAAGCACTTTCTACATTGGCTGTTGATACCTTAACCGCCATTATGAAAAATTCAGCCGATGACAGGGCGCGTATCAGCGCAGCAAAAGAGGTCTTGTGCATGGCAGGATTCAACGGCAAGCGCACGGCGTTGTTTACGGCAGGAATTACAGCCGATGAAGTGGCGAAAAATAAAAGAGCCGATGCTTTTTTGGATTCACTTAGTCTTTAATACGATACTTGAAAAACAAGCCAAACGAACTATTAGCTCAAAGGGCGAATATGGCTGCACGAAAATGGACACCGGAGCAAAGGGCCAAGCAATCAAAGGCCATTCAAACATGGCAGCCCTGGCAGCATAGCACCGGGGCGAAGTCTGCAACGGGCAAAGCAACCGTATCACGAAACGCTTACCGAGGTGGAACACGGCAGTTTTGCCGATTCGCAAAGTGGGTATTCTGGGCAATTAATCACCCCGATACATTAACACCTGAAATAGTCGAAGCAGCAAAGCAGCGTTGCAATGAACTATGTAACGGCAGTACTGAATGGATAAAAACAACCGAAGCAAAAGCTATTGCAATTTTGCAGGAAGCAACAACCAGAGCCGAAACCGCCAA
The DNA here is from genome assembly GCA_947504985.1 of Methylococcaceae bacterium. GTDB lineage: Bacteria > Pseudomonadota > Gammaproteobacteria > Methylococcales > Methylomonadaceae > Methylovulum. Next base: position 4,622 of record CANNKH010000174.1, read on the forward strand.
ACCCACGCGCACAAAGTACCACCTCGACACCCCCCGTACACCACATTAAACGAATATATAGGTAATCTCGTTTTAGCTTATATTATTCAGGCTAGTTTTGGAGTATCGTGTAAGCTTAATTAACAGACGATGTAAAGCAGAAAAGAAACAGTAATATGTCCATACAAATACATCCAGAACAAGGGACTATTCTTATTTGTGACTTTAAAGGGTTTATCGATCCCGAAATGGTTAAGCGTAGGCCTGTTGTTGTGATGTCCCCAAGATTGAGACAGCGTGGTAGATTGTGCGCCATAGTTCCATTAAGCACAACGCCACCAAGCCAGATAATGCCGTATCACTATAAGCTGCATGTAGACCCTGTACTTCCAAGTCCATACGACGCGAAGTTCCACTGGGTAAAAGCCGATATGCTTTACACGGTGTCATTCGAGCGACTATATTTACCTCATAACGGAAAGGACGCAGGAGGGAAAAGAATTTATGATGTGCGTGTTATTGATAAATCAGATTTGATTAAAATACAGCATTGCATACTTCACGGATTGGGGTTAACTATGTTGACAGATTATCTGTGATTCTGTAGATTAATCCCTTCCCGCTCTGCTCTCAGCATCGGGCTTAAGTCCACCTTGGTGGCCGCTTTACATCGGAGATTGCAATCCCGTAAGGTGTCTATAAGGCTCTGTATGTTCATTCATGCAGGGCCTTTTGCTTTTCTAGCTGCCAAATTTAGAAATTCCCTTGTAAGCATTTGCCCAATATTAAACAGGGAAATAATGCTGTATCGTGTGCTCTCAATTAATTTAGGGAAATATCATGTCAACCCAAAAACTTATCCTAACCACAAGCAACGCTGCTATCGAAGGCGGGGCTAACGGTATTATTGCTACGGACTTTGGCTCTCGGTTGCTGGCGCGTCTTTGGGTATTCGCTGGATTGGCGTATTATGAACACCAAACAACAATTACATATTTTGAGGTAACACGATGGCAATTAAGGGCGTAATAACAAATTTTGATGGTGGAGAAGAGTCTTCAATAGACTTGCAATCGGATGGTAAGATTATTGTAGGAGGAAACTATAGCTCCGATAACGGTCGGTATTATGCCTTAGCACGTTATAACAACAATGGTTCTTTAGATGCTACTTTTGATAGTGATGGCAAAGGTACGACTTCATTTCCCTTGCTCCTTTTAGTTCGCGCCATGACCATACAAGGCGATGGTAAAATTTTAGTCGCTGGCTTTAGTCATAATGGCAGTAATTATGATTTTGGTTTGGTTCGTTATAACAACAATGGTAGCTTGGATGTTACTTTCGATGGTGACGGCAAAGTTATTACCACGTTAGGCGGTGATTCTGATTCTGAAACTGCTACCGATATGGTGTTACAGCCAGATGGTAAAATTTTAGTCGCAGGCGGCATTACAAGTAGCGATTTTATGTATAGGGACTTTGCTTTAGTCCGTTACAATTCAGACGGTAGTTTAGATGCCACTTTTGATAATGATGGTAAGGTCACTACAGATTTTGGCGGTAAAGATTATTCACCAAAAATAACATTACAAGCTGATGGTAAGATTTTAGTCGCAGGAGTTAGTGGTACTAATAGTGACAGCAGTAAAGTTACTGTTGACAATACTGACTTTGCTTTAGCCCGTTATAACGCTGATGGTAGTTTAGATATTACGTTTGATGGTGATGGTGCGTATTCTGATTAATTTGAACAGTGATTCTGGCCGAACTTGAACACCTAAAACCTAACGCATCGGTGGAAGTGAATTTTTACTCTAAGTGTTCAACTTGGGTCAAGGAATTCATTTTTTTTCGCATAGATTCTCCTTGTAAATTC
>CANNKH010000175.1 GCA_947504985.1 Methylococcaceae bacterium
GCAACATTTACGCGTCAATCGGCTTGGATCCGCTGGTTAGCAATGTTCAAGATACAACCATTCGCGGCCTTTCTGTGCAGTTGGAAAAAAATCTGAGTCATTGGTATAAAGGGGAATTTCCTAAATTGCCTGCTAGCAAAGTAACGCCACTACCTGCGTTGAGTAAAAATACCAAATAACTTTTGATTGTTTAGCCATTAGTACGACACATACGACAACATAATGACTGCCAGTCCTCAAAGGACTGGCAGTCATGACCATCCATCGAAGCAACAACTTGGCGAAGTTGTTTTGCACTCATTTCTTACCCATTTTTTTCACCAAGCAACCGTCAATATAATGAATTACAAATATGTCTTACTAATCGCAGGGTTAGCGTTTAATGTGCCAGTATTTGCACAGACAGCTCAATCCAGTGAAACTGACTTACATTTGCGTGCGCAAGTTAAAGCTCGGCAAAGTACCTTGATTGCTAGCGAAATGAATGCGCGTATCAGTATGCTTAAATTGCGTGATGGCGAACGGTTTACTGAAGGTCAGGTTTTAGTCAATTTTCATTGTGCATTGGAAAGGGCGCAACTCAATAAAACCCAGGCAACGCTTGAAAAAACGGTTAAAACTTACGAAGTTAAACAACGATTGGAAAAACTGCGTTCAATTGGCGCGCTAGAATTAGCGGTAGCAAAGGCTGAAGCTGCCGAAGCCAAGGCTGATGTTGAAGTTGCCCAAGCGGGATTAGAGCGTTGTGTAATCAAGGCGCCTTTTTCTGGCAAGGTGACTGACGTTATTGCAAGAGCTTATCAAACCGTGCGCGCCGGCGATCCTTTATTAGAAATTCTGGATGATAAGAATTTAGAAATTGAATTTATGGCACCTTCAAAAGCTTTGTTACAACTTAATATTGGTAAGCATTTTCATGTCATTCTGGACGAAACAGCGAAGACTTATGATGCAGAAATTACCCGTCTGGGCGGTAAAGTTGATCCTGTTAGCCAAACTATCAAAGTATATGGACGTATCGTGGAGAAATCCGCTGAGTTACTGCCCGGTATGAGTGGCGCGGTTGAACTTGCCATTACCCCATGAGTGAACAGCGCAATCAGCAGTTATTGCGGCTGACTTTATTATTACAACTTGAGTACCGCGCCCGGCAAGCCTTGGCTGAGGAATTGCCTTACGTTATCGTTAACGAAACGGCGGATGTCTTACCTTACCGGCAGGCGCTGTTATGGCAGAACGGTTCGTCCGAATTAACTGCGGTATCAGGGGTTTCGCATCCTGAAAAAAATGCACCGTATACGTTATGGATAACGGCGGTGTTTAAGTATTTTTCGAAAAATGCCCGCGCGACAACAACGACCTTAATTGATGCTATTGATTTGTCAGATGAATTGGCGGTCGATTGGGGAGAATGGTTACCTGAGCATGGTTTATGGATTCCATTACCCGAACCGAACGGTAGCACGTTTACTTTGGTGCTGTTTCGTGAAACGGCTTGGCAAGAGGCGGAGTTGCATGTTTTATCGTATTTGTCTCAGGCTTATGGTCACGCTCTGGCCTTATCAAACGCTGCAAAACCTCAGATTCATTGGCGTCAACGTATTAAATCGCGTCGGCTACAACTTGTTATGGCCGCGATTTTTTTAGCTGCAATGATCTTTCCAATTCGGCAGTCCGTATTGGCGGAGGCGGAAGTTATTCCCCATCAACCCAATTTGGTTCGTGCGCCGCTTGATGGGGTCGTCGAAACCTTTTTTGTGCAGCCCAATGAAACCATAACCGTGGGACAAAAATTGTTTGCGTTGGATATGACGCAACTGCGTAGCCGGTTGAGTGTCGCAGAAGAAGCGCTGGATATTGCGAAAACAGAATATTTACAAACTACCCAACAGGCTATGCTTGATCCGGCGGCAAAAGCAAAACTGGCGGCGCTTAAAAGTAAATGGGATCAACAAATTGCTGAAGTCGATTATGTGCGCAGCTTATTGAAACGTTGCGAAGTCACTGCCAGCAAACCGGGGGTGGCGGTATTTGACGATCCCAATGATTGGTTGGGTCATCCTGTTACTCAAGGGGAAAAAATTCTTGCCGTTGCTAATCCTCAAGTCGTGGAATTAGAAGTACGCTTACCGATGGAGGATTTAATCCATCTGGAGGAGGGCAGTGAAGTGCTTTTTTTTCCTAATGTTGAACCGCATCATCCGATACCTGCGGCATTGACGTATTTTAGTTATCGGGCTAGTCCGACCCCTGCCAATGTGATGGCTTATCGCCTGAAGGCAAAATTTACCGATACCACCAATTTACCTCGTTTGGGCTATCGCGGCGTCGCTAAATTATATGGCACGGGACGACCTTTTATTTTGTGGTTGCTACGAAAACCGATACGAACACTGAGTCTGTGGTTAGCATGGTAGCTGCGGATTTAGGCAACGCAGAAAAAAAATGGCCAACGCTGCGTGAAGATTTAAGTCTTTATAATGGGCCGCGTTCACCTGATGGCACACCGACTTGGACTTTATATGATCCAGCGGTACACCGCTATTTTCGGCTGGGCTGGTTGGAATTTGAATGTTTGCAGCGTTGGACATTAGGTGATGCTGATACGATTGCGCAAGCCATTAGCCATGACACGCCTATTGATGTCGATGTGCTTGATGTTGAAGAGGTGGGGAAATTTTTGGTTAATTATCAATTAACCAAACCTCAGGGGGCTGAAGCGAGTGTGTTATTTGCCCGAAAACGTAAAGCTGCCCAACCCAAGTTTTGGACATGGTTGTTACATAATTACTTATTTTTGCGCATCCCTTTAATACAACCGGATCGTTATTTAAAAAAGGCTTTGCCGTGGGTTCGTTATTTATTTCATCCCTATTTCATTAAGTTTCTGTTCTTTGCCCTTTTTATAGCCATTTATCTCGTTGCCGAACAGTGGACAACTTTTAGCCATAGTCTGCTCTATGTTTTTACGCCAGAAGGGGTGTTGGCGACTGCGGGTATGTTGTCGTTATCTAAAGTTATCCATGAATTAGGTCATGCTTTTACGGCGAGTCATTTTGGCTGCCGTGTGCCCACCATGGGCATTGCCTTTATGTTGGGCTTTCCGATGTTATGGACAGATGTTACTGATGCGTGGCGGTTACCAAATCGACAGCAGCGATTATTAATTGATGGGGCAGGGATGCTTGCTGAATTAACGCTCGCGGTGTTTGCAACTTTGTTATGGACGGTGCTGCCGGATGGCGCCTTTCGGACAGGAACCTATTTGCTGGCGAGTACCGCATGGTTAATAACACTGACTATTAATCTCAATCCATTTATGCGTTTTGATGGTTATTATTTGTTTTCTGATTGGCTTGATATTGCTAATTTGCAGGATCGTGCTTTTGCGCTGGCACGTTGGCGATTGCGGGAAAATATATTTGCGTTTAATTTGCCACCGCCTGAACTATGGCATAGTAAACGCCGACGCTTGTTGATTGCCTATGCTTACGGCACTTGGCTGTATCGATTAATATTATTTACCGGTATCGCATGGGCGGTTTATCATTTTTTCTTCAAAGCGCTGGGCTTGGCTTTGTTTGCCGTTGAAATTGGCTGGTTTATTGTGCGTCCGATGATCAAAGAAATTGCGGCTTGGCGAGAAATTATTATTACCCGAAAAAGTAATTTGCAGCCACGTTTAACCTGGCTAATTCCATTGTGTGCGCTTGCATTGTTGTTTATACCTTGGCGTTCTCATGTGTTGATGTCTGGCTTGCTCCATGCTGAAGCAGAATTTACCTTATACAGCTCAGAGCCTGCACAAGTGCGGCGGGTTTTAGTTCATGAAGGTGAGACCGTTCAGCCTGGGCAAATTTTAGTTGAATTAAATTCACCTGATCTGGATTTTAATATCGCTTCGGCGGAGCGAAAATTGGCTGAATTAACTGAGCAATTGGCTTCGCAGAGTTTAGAGCGCGATTTGGCATGGCACAATCCTATGGACATCGAAGCTTTGCAGTCCGCTCGAGCAGAACTGAATGGCTTAAAAGAGGCACAACAAAAACTGACATTACGCGCCACCTTTGCAGGTTACCTAAGAGATTTATCGGATATTTTGCAAGAAGGTGAATGGCTCGCAAAGGACGAAGCTTTGGGCGTTGTTGAAACGCCAAAAGCATCGGTGGTCGCGTATGGCGAAGAGGCGGATTTACGGCTTTTGCAAATAGGTGCTAAAGGGCGCTTTTATCCAGAAGGCGGCGATGTTGAAACCTTTCCTGTAAAAATTATGGCTATCGACCAAACCGGAACCCGACAATTAGCACGCGCCGAACTCGCCTCAACTTATGGTGGCGAGATTGCAGTACGCGAAGATGAACAGCAACATTTAATTCCTGAGCAAGCCGTTTACCGTGTGTTGCTCCAGACCGAGGCGCCCACCTTAAAAGAAACGATCAGCATACGCGGTCGATTAGCGATAGAAACACCGCCTGAAAGTATAATGGGGCGCATTTTCCGTTCTACCATAGCGGTATTAATCAGAGAAAGTAGTTGGTGATTACTTGGCGTTTTTACTTCGAATAGCGTAGAGACGTTTCAAGGCAATGTCTTAACCCTGCCTAAAAATTCGATATAAGCGACAGTAGAGACCTATGATCCAGAAGGATATGCCGCGCTGCATGTATAATGCGCGTTCTGTTTTAAAGCTGATAATGAGTTATGCACAAATATAACGGGACGTTGATTTACCAAAGTCATGATGATGACGGAATTTTGGAAGTGGTTGAGCGTGATGGTTTTAGGTCTTTGCATTTTGGTACCTATCCACGGCAGAGCAGTATGTTGTTAAGCGACCCCGACAAGTTAGCGTTAGAGTATGTGCGGGCAATGAGCAGCTGGTTTCTGTTTAAAGAATTATTGGATGATGAGGTGCTGATTATTGGTTTAGGTGGCGGTTCCATCACCAAACATTTACTGCATCATTTTCAGGATTGCCGCCTTAAAGTCATAGAATACCGGCAAAGCGTGGTTAAAATCGCAAGAAGCCATTTTGGCTTACCATTGGATAGACGGTTGAAGATTATTGTTGATGATGGTGGGCGGTATCTTAGACAACGGACAGGAACAAGTCAGGCGCGCTACAGCGTGATGATTGTTGACGCGTTTGATCATGAAGGCATGGCTGAGTCGATTAATAACAAAGCTTTCTTTGAGGCCTGCAAAGTGACCTTAAAAGATGACGGTATTTTAGTTATTAACCTGTGGGGGGGGACGGGTAATCCTCTCTTTCAGCAGGTTGCTTTATGGTTGGGGCAAGTTTTCGACTGGAAGATTTTGTTTTTGCCGGTTCAGGGTAGGGGCAATATTATCGGTTTTGCGTTTAATAACGCGGTGCCGATGTTTTCCATGAAGGTGTTAAGAGACAAGGCGCTTGTGCTTGAACAACGTTACCAGATTGAATTTCCAACTTTTTTAAAAGACTTTAAACGACATAATTCCAGCACCATTAATCAATTGATAACCTTATGACAGCTTCCGCCCCACCTCTTTTTAGCTATCGCAAATACTGGGCGCAACGCTTTGGTGTCGCGCCTCAATTACCGATGAATCATGAAGAAATGGATGTTTTAGGTTGGGATACTTGCGACATTATCTTGGTAACAGGTGATGCGTATATCGATCATCCCAGTTTTGGTATGGCGTTGATTGGTCGTTTGCTGGAGGCACAAGGCTTTAGAGTCGGTATCATTTCGCAACCGGATTGGACTAATGCCGCTGATTTTAAACGCCTGGGTCGCCCTAATCTGTTTTTTGGTGTTACCGGCGGCAATATGGATTCGATGGTCAATCGTTATACCTCGGATAAGAAAATCCGTTCTAATGATGCTTACACACCAGACGGTGTGGCAGGTAAACGCCCTGACCGTGCCGTTAATGTTTATTCGCATCGTTGCCGTGAGGCGTTTAAAGACGTTGCTATTATTATTGGGGGTATAGAAGCCAGTTTGCGGCGTATCGCGCATTATGATTACTGGTCGGATACTGTGCGTAAATCAGTGTTACTGGATTCCAAAGCGGATTTACTGGTGTATGGCAATGCTGAGCGACAAATTGTAGAAATTGCCCATCGGTTGGCGAATGGCGAACCCATTCATCAATTAACTGATATACGCGGTACGGTACATTTTGTTAAACAAATCCCCGTCGATTTTGCCGTTAAAGATTCAACCGAAATCGACAAGCCAGGTGCGTTGCAGTCGGCAGTCAATCCCTATCAAGAAGAGCCGGCTTGCGACAAATCCCCCCCAACCCCCCTTTTACAAAGTGGGGAGATGATAGTCCGCTTTTCTCCTCCTTTAGCAAAGGGGGCTAGGGGGATTGATCGTACCAAGACGGTGTTGCGCTTGCCTAGC
>CANNKH010000176.1 GCA_947504985.1 Methylococcaceae bacterium
TATTTTTATTATTGAAATGCTGCATCCTGGGCTTAGAACGCCAGAAGAGATTGAACGTTTTTTAGGAATTCCTGCGATTGCGCTGTTGCCCCAGTTAGATAAAAAAATTGATCCTTTCAATTATGTTTTGGATAAGCCTCATTCCAGTTTGAGTGAAGCGCTTAGTTCTTTACGCGTATCGTTGATGCTTTCTGATCCCGACAAAGAGGTTAAATCAATAATGATAACTTCATCGTTGCCAGCGGAAGGTAAAAGTACCTTGGTGTTGTGTTTGGGTCGAAGCGCTGCGCTTTCTGGTCAGCGTGTCATTGTTATTGATGCCGATTTTAGGCGTCCAACTATCGAAAAGAAATTAAATATATCGGATAAGACAAAGGGTTTGACCGATTTGATTATGTCTCATGAGGGTAACTATACTGATGTTATATTTAAGGATGAGCGATCAAATTTATACATTATGCCTAAAGGTCAAGCTGATTATGTTAATCCAGTAGATGTGTTTTCTTCGCAAAAAATGGACTTACTATTGGAGGAATTAAAAAAGCATTTTGATTTGATTATTATTGATACCCCACCGGTTATGGCGGTTACTGATGCTCGCGTATTGGCATCAATGGTCGATAAAAGTATTTATGTTGTTGAGTGGGATAAAACCCCGAGACAGGTTGTAAAAACTGGACTTGAGCAATTACTTAAAGCAAGTCCTAATGTTGCAGGCATTGTGTTGCAACAAGTCAACTTAAAAGAATACAGTAGCTACAGCTATGGTGAATCAGGTTATTACTATAATTACAGTAAATATGGGCAGTACTACAGCAATTGATCATGATGATAGCTAGTGCAGAAAAATCGAGGGTAATAAAAAAAGCGTTTGCTTTATTGATCTTGCTCGTTGGTATCGCCTTGTTTTTTTTGGCGCTGCCCCGTGTCAGAGCGGCTTTTAATTATCTTCCTGTTGACGTTGCGATTGAAAAAATCAATAACAAAGAAAACTTGGATGACGATAAGCTTGCCGAACTAATAGAGACAGCTCAAACCAGTCTTTCGCTTGATGACAATGCTCATTATTGGGAAGGGCTCAGTGGGCTATTTCTATATCAGGCTCAAAAAGAGGATCGGTCAAAAGAAGCTAATATAAATTGGTTGAAGCAGGCGAAGTACAGCATAGAACAATCCTTAGCCCGCTCACCGGCTAATGCTGATTCATGGTATCGCTTATCGGTTGTTCATTTCTTGCTAGATTTACCGCCTGAGCAGATGGTAAAAATGTTGGTGATGTCAATAATTACTGATCCCAATGCGACTGGAATATTGATGCAACGGCTTAATCTTTGTTTGCAGTTTTTTTATTTGTTTGAAGATGATGATAATGATTTATTGAGAACCCAGGTTTTAACGGCTTGGTCTGCGTCATCTGTGGATTTTCTAAGTACGGTAGCTAATGCTCAGAATATGAGCATAATATGGCTTTTATTAGCAGATAAAGATTCCTCTATACTCAAAGAGATGGTGGAAGCCCTTGAAAAGAATAATTAATCAGCTATTTAAAAAAAACATTGCACCTGCACCATTTTTGCCAATAGATACCCGTATTTACTGCATTGGCGATATTCATGGTCGACATGACTTGCTGCTAACGCTTACTGAAAAAATTAAACACGATGCTGTTGATTTTTCTGGTCAGATTGTCATGGTTTATCTGGGTGATTTTATTGATCGCGGATTGTGTACCAAGGAAGTTATTGACTTCATAATAGGCGATGAGCAGGCGGGAATCGATTACGTTTATTTGCGAGGTAATCATGAGCAAACGCTGCTTGATTTTTTGCAAGAAGATTCAGTGGGTCGCTCTTGGTTGACTTATGGTGGCCAAGCAACTTTGGCCAGTTATGGCGTCGCAATCGCTAAAATTCCAACCAAACGTGAAGATTTTCTTGATATTCAGCGACAGCTAAGGAATAACTTGCCTGATGCACATTATCGTTTCTTAGTCGGAACCCGCTTGTCCTATCTCATGGGAACTTATTTTTTTGTTCATGGCGGAATTAATCCTCGCTATCCCTTAGCTAAGCAGAGTTCCGAAGATATGCTATGGATTCGCGACGAATTTACGACGTTTAAAAAACCATTCGAGAAAATCATCGTCCATGGTCATACCGTAACAGATCAAGCAGAGTTGCTAACCAACCGAATCGGTATAGATACTGGCGCATACGCCAGTGGTGTTTTAACCTGTCTTGTCTTAGAAGCTGATCAACAAAGACTGATTCAAACACACCTGAACAAACTGTAACTAAATGAATTTAAATCTCTTATCCATTTTTTATTTATGATACCCATTATTCTATCCGGCGGCTCTGGCACACGTTTATGGCCGTTATCGCGAGGTCAATATCCGAAACAATTTTTGCCTTTGGTTTCCGATAAAACCATGTTGCAGGAAACCCTCTGCCGCTTGCACGGCCTAGATGGCTTGAATAAGCCTATTGCGGTGTGTAACGAAGACCATCGTTTTATGGTGGCGGAGCAATTACGAGAAATTAATGCCACGCCTACTGCTATTATTCTGGAGCCTGTTGGTAGAAACACCGCTCCAGCCGTGGCATTGGCTGCATTAGCTGCTTCTGTAGACGATGTGTTGCTCGTGCTACCTTCTGATCATGTGATTATTGACGTTGCATCCTTTCAAGAAGCTGTAAAGAAAGCTAATTTGTTAGCGACACAAGGTTTTTTGGTGACTTTTGGGATTGTGCCTACTTGTCCAGAAACGGGCTATGGCTACATTAAGCGGAGTTCAACAGGGTGTGATGGTGCCTATCCAGTAGCGGCTTTCGTTGAAAAACCGGATGTTAAAACGGCTAATGATTACGTTAATAGTGGTGATTATTACTGGAATAGCGGCATGTTTGCTTTTAAAGCCGGCACGTTTTTGCAAGAATTAGCAAAATTTAACCCTAAAATTCTGGAAATTTGTCGAGAAGCCTATGCAGCAGCTCAAGTAGATGCTGATTTTGTGCGGGTAAATCACGATATTTTTGCTGCTTGCCCGTCGGATTCAATTGATTACGCCGTGATGGAAAAGACTGATCAGGCAATGGTTATTCCCTTGGATGCAGGTTGGAGTGATGTCGGTTCGTGGTCTGCGTTGTGGGAGGTTACTGAGAAAGATGCTTTGGGCAACGCTATCCGTGGTGATGTTATGACTATTGATACTCATAATTCATTTATTCATTCCGAAAATAAATTAGTCGCCGCAATTGGTATTCATGATTTAGTCATCGTTGAGACCGATGATGCTGTGATGATTGCGCCAAAAAACAGGGTGCAAGATGTTAAATTAATGGTAGAGCAATTAAAGCGTGCCAACCGGCCGGAAGCCGAAATACATCGTAAAGTTTATCGTCCCTGGGGGTATTACGATGCTATCGATAATGGCGAGCGCCATAAGACGAAGCGCATTGTAGTTAAACCTGGCGCGAAATTGTCTGTCCAGATGCACCATCATCGCGCTGAACATTGGGTGGTTGTAAAAGGTACCGCTTTAGTTAGTAAAGGTGATGAGCAAATATTACTTTCAGAAAATCAATCTACATTTATCCCTTTAGGGGTAAAGCATTGCTTAGAAAACCCTGGCGTAATTCCCTTGGAGATGGTTGAAGTACAATCGGGCAGTTATTTAGGCGAAGATGATATTGTGCGTTTTTCTGACCAGTATGGCCGTATATCCGAAATTTAACGACTCTCTAAAAACAAAAAATGACCAGCATAACCATTCAGGAACTTATGCAAAAAAGCGGAGTGGCTTTTGGCACCAGCGGCGTACGCGGCTTGGCAATACAAATGAGTGATGAGCTTTGTGTCGCGTATACCAAAGCATTTTTAACCCATTTAAAAGCTATATTTCAATTTGATCGTGTCGCATTGGGCATGGATTTACGCCCTAGCAGTCCCAGTATTGCCGCCGCTTGCGCTACCGGTATTTTTGCTGAAGGGTTGCAGGTCGATTTTTGCGGTGAATTACCCACCCCCGCCCTTGCTTTATATGCGCAAAATGAAAACATTCCTGCGCTTATGGTTACTGGCAGCCATATCCCCTTCGATCGTAATGGCATCAAATTTTATCGGCCAGATGGTGAAATTAGTAAAGCGGATGAATTAGCCATCACGAATTCACAAGTTGAGTTCTTGTCACCTCTCATTACCATCGATCTTCCATCGGTCAATCAACAGGCTATCGCGCTTTATGAACAACGTTATGTCGATTTCTTTACCCCTAATATTCTTGCTGGTCTTCGTTTAGGCTTATATGAGCATTCCAGTGTTGCTAGGGATGTATTTCGACGCATACTTGAAAAATTGGGTGCACAGGTTATCAGTCTTGATAGAACAGATATGTTTGTGCCTATTGATACGGAAGCTGTAGCGCCAGAAGATATTTATCGTGGTCAAAAATGGTCAGCGGAATATGGTTTCGATGCCATTATTTCAACCGATGGTGATGGTGATCGACCCTTAATGAGTGATGAAGCAGGCTATTGGCTGCGGGGTGACATGGTGGGGCTATTAACAAGCCGCTATCTTCGCATAAAGCAAGTCGCCGTTCCAGTTAGCTGTAATACGGCTATCGAGTTATGTTGCGCTTTTGATGCGGTTATACGCACCCGTATAGGATCACCCTATGTGATTGAAGCCATGCAGCGTTTCGATAGTCAAGCTGGATTTATTGCTGGATTTGAAGCTAATGGTGGATTTTTAATGGGATCGCGTATTGAAAGTAACGCGCGATTTTTAGATACATTACCCACGCGTGACGCCGTATTGCCTGTATTAGCTGTTTTAGCCGCAGCTCAAGAAGCGGGTATTAAAATTTCAGCATTATTACAGGATTTACCGCAACGTTTTACGGCTAGTGACCGCATACCTGACTTCCCGGCTGCCGTGAGTAAACAATTGCTTGAAGCATGGTCTGAAAATATCATGCTATTCAGTGATTTACTGTATAAGCAATGCGGTTCAGTTTTAACCTATGATTTAAGCGATGGCTTACGCGTTACTTTTGAACATCAAGAGATTATTCATTTAAGAGCATCAGGGAATGCACCGGAATTACGTTGTTATTGCGAAGCATCTACTCCTGAAAGAGCCAATGAGTTGACTCAGGTAGTGCTTAGCTTGATTAAAAATTGTGAATTGCTGCAAACTTTTGCAAATTATCTTGAGCGTACCAAAAATGCTCTATGAAAGTTGTCATTCTTGCCGGCGGGTTATGAATACTCGATACACAAAGCGACATTAGCTAATCAAGCTAATGGCTATTTTTAGACAGATAAAAACATGTGCAAAATAAACCCCCGCGTTGATTTCGCGTTTAAAAAACTGTTTGGGAGCGAAGAAAACAAAGACCTGCTGATATCGTTGATTAATGCCATTGTTTCCGAGCAAGAACAAGTCGTAGAAGTCGAATTAAAAAACCCCTACAACTTAGCCGATTACCGCGCAGGTAAAATCTCCATCCTGGATATCAAAGCCAAGAGTGAAACAGGGCGCTGGTTTAATGTTGAAATGCAAATTAGCGAAGACTACAACTTTGACAAACGGGCAATATACTACTGGGCAAAACTGGTTACGGAGCAGCTCAGCGAAGGTATGATGTTCAAAGAATTAAAAAAAACCATCAGCATTAACATCTTAGATTTCAACTTTATCCCCAATACCTACGAAGTCCATAACTGCTATAAAATAATCAACATCGCCACCGGAAAGGACGATAAACTGCACGACATTTTTGAACTGCATTACATAGAACTTAAAAAATTTACCAAAACCTATCAACAAATTAGTAGTGCTTTAGATCGTTGGAGTACCTTTTTAACCAACGCACATAATATAGATAAAAATGCCATGCCCAAGGAGCTATCCACTGACCAAGCGATAGTTAAAGCCATAGCTGTCAAGTCCCGCCTGATCATAATCCTTTTTAACAAACAATTCAGGCTTATCTTCTTGCCATTTTTGGACGGCTTGGATAGGTGTTTGATGGTTGATGGCGCGTTGTGGAATATGATGATTATAGATAACCAGGTAGCTGAGCAAGGTCTTTTCCAATTCCTCGGCGGAGCCAAAAGCGGGAATCCACTTCAAAGCCAATAAATACCCACAACGTGTTGTTTTTGTTTCTCAAAAAAGACCACAACTCATCCCTCTGTATAAACAACACGGTCAAGGTGATCGATAAGCAGATCACGTCATGAAATAGATTGGCTTTCTTGCTCACTCCCCGTTGCCATGTTGCAATGGTTCGAGGGTCTTTGAGCAA
>CANNKH010000177.1 GCA_947504985.1 Methylococcaceae bacterium
ATAAAGTTGAACTCAAGGTTGCAAGAATTGTTATTATTTCGCTCATAGTCAGATTTGGTAGGTTCAGTGGCTTTGCAACCTTGTATTCTACTACTTCTGACTATTTTTTAATTTTGGCGAAGGTGTTGATTCAGACAAGGATTTTCAACCCTTTCAACAACTTTTGGGTTTACAGGTGTTGTAAAAGCCCCAACGCTTAAACTTACAGAAAACCATAACGGAATCATTCCTAATGTCGCTCGACCTCACCGGCATCACCAACGAAAACGAGTATTACAGCCACTATTATTTGTCAGCGATTTTTGAAGGCGACCTTAAAGACACGTTCAGCCAATGGCAGGCAATGGAGGATAGTTATGGGGAAACCCGCAAGGCAGAGCAACAAAAAAGCGACCCGTTTGCTGAGCAACGCGCACCCTGGATAAGATTAAAATCCTTATCGCAAGACTTTTTCCGTTTGCAAAACCAGCTTGAAAAAGACCGCGACCCGCAATCCCGATTAGCCTTGCAAAATGCTTTTTTCGCCAAAGTCATTACCGCCTTGGGTTTTAACTGGCAACCCGCCATGAAAAACCTCGGCGATACCGGCGACATCCCGATACTTGCCGAAGTCGCACACGGTTTAAATCCTGCCCTTTGGGTCATAGGCGCACTGAATAGCGTCGAAGATGCGGATGACCCATTTAACCTCACGTTAAAACCGCAGCAGTGGCTTTACGACCACCAGCTGCAAGCTGCACTATTGACAATAAGCCTTGAAGATCTCATCAACAAAGCTATTTTCGCACTTGACCATCCGCCGCGCTGGATTTTACTGTTCAGTGACAAGCAACTGCTGTTAATAGATCGCAGCAAATGGCATGAAAAACGGCTGTTGCGGTTCGACCTTGCAGAAATCTTTGGTCGCCGCGAAGACAGCACACTCAAAGCCATGACCGCATTATTGCTTAAAGACCATTTAACGCCCGCCCAAGGCTTGTGCTTAATGGACAGTCTGGATGAAAACGCCCATAAACACGCTTTTGCCGTCTCTGAAGATTTAAAATATGCGCTACGTGAATGCGTGGAACTGCTCGGCAACGAAGCCATGCGTTTCTGGCGGGAAGAGAGCAAGGAAAAAGTTTATACCGAAGTCATGGCGGAAAACTTAAGCCGTGAATGCTTACGTCACATGTACCGGTTACTGTTTTTGTTTTATATTGAAGCCAGACCGGAACTGGATTATGTGCCTATCAAAAGTTCCAGCGCCTATTTAAAAGGTTACAGCCTGGAGTCTTTGCGTAACCTGGAAATGATGCCGCTACATACTCAAGAAGCGCAGCAAGGCACCTATCTTAGCGACAGTATCCAATTGTTGTTTGATTTAATTGACCAAGGTTTTCACGCGCAACCCAACACCAATATCTTTGCCAACGGCGATACCGAAGCCTTTAGCATCACGCCCCTCAAAAGCCATCTGTTCGACCCGAAAAGCACACCCACGTTAAACCGAGTACGCTTTCCTAATCACCTGATGCAAAAGATTATCCAGTTGATGTCGCTGACCCGACCCAGCACGGGACGCTATCAACGCCGGGGGCGCATTTCTTACGCACAACTGGGCATCAACCAACTCGGCGCAGTCTATGAAGCCTTACTATCATACAAAGGCTTTTTCGCCCCACATGACTTATATGAAGTCAAAAAAGCCGACACCCAGCCCGACGAACTGGATTCGGCGTATTTTGTGCCGGAAGCGGAACTGATAAATTACACCGAAGCGGAACGGGGGCTTAACGAACAAGGTGGTTTTAAAGTCCACCCCAAAGGCACGTTCATTTATCGCATGAGCGGACGGGATCGGGAAAAATCCGCTTCGTACTACACGCCGGAAGTGCTTACCCAAGCCTTGGTCAAATACGCCCTGAAAGAATTATTGCCCGACAAAAGTGCAGACGAGATTTTACAACTCAAAATATCAGAACCGGCGATGGGTTCGGCAGCGTTCCTTAACGAAGCCATCAACCAAATAGCTACAGCCTACATCCAGCGGAAAGAAAAAGAAACTGGCAACCGTTTGGGGCATCAGGACTATGCCGACGAATTGCAAAAAA
This sequence comes from Methylococcaceae bacterium, assembly GCA_947504985.1. Classification (GTDB taxonomy): domain Bacteria; phylum Pseudomonadota; class Gammaproteobacteria; order Methylococcales; family Methylomonadaceae; genus Methylovulum. The sequence continues at coordinate 2,094 of CANNKH010000177.1, forward strand.
TCAAACTCTATCTCGCCGACAACAACGTCTTCGGCATCGACTTAAACCCCGTTGCCGTGGAACTGGCGGAAGTGTCGCTATGGCTTAACTCCATCCACAAAAGTGGCTTTGTGCCGTGGTTTGGCTTGCAATTGTTCAACGGCAACTCACTAATTGGCGCACGGAGGCAAGTGTTTGCACCCGATGTGCTCAACAAAAGCAAAAAAGAACAGCTTTGGTTTAACCACGCCCCCAGTCGATTAAACCCTTATGGCTTATCAAACCTCCCTCTCCCTGTGTACCCTAAAGGGCTTAAAGGAGATGGTCGGGGTGAGGGCAATTTCGCCCAAACCGACCACAACAACCAACCACTTCTCAACGCACGCGGCAATCGTATTTACCACTTCCTGTTGCCCGACCCGAACATGGCCAACTATCAGGACAAAGTCGTTAAAGGCCTGATGCCCGATGCCATAAAAGCCATTGCCCAATGGCGTAAAGACTTCTGCAAACCGTTTACTGTGGCAGAAATCAGCCAATTACAACGCTTTTCCGCCAAAATTGACGAACTGTGGCAAGCCCATAGCCTTGAACAAAGCAAAATCCGTGACAAAACCACCGACCCTTTCAATATCTGGGGGCAACCGGAAGACCAGCGCCACCAACCAAGCCCGTTAGCGCAAAAAGACCGCATCATAGCCCAAGAACGCCAATCCAAAGACCTGAAAAACTCCTCACCGTATCGACGTTTAAAACTGGTGATGGATTACTGGTGCGCCTTATGGTTTTGGCCGTTAGCCGAAGCCGCCGCCTTGCCAGACCGCAGCCAGTATTTTTTTGATTTGAATTGGCTGTTGATGGGCGGGATATTGGAGCCTATCACCGAACTGGGGCAAACCTTGGAGTTGTTCCCCGATACGCTGCCGCAGCAATTGGGCATAGATTTTAATGACCGCTTCGGACAACTTGACATTGAAAAAATCATCCGCGAAAACCCGCGCCTACAGTTAGCCAACCGCTTGGCGGAAAACTATCGGTTTTTCCATTGGGAGTTGGAATTTGCCGACATCTTTGCCAACAACGGCGGCTTTGATTTGATTTTAGGGAATCCGCCCTGGTTGAAAGTAGAATGGCAGGAAGCCGGCATCATGGGCGATGCCAATCCGTTGTTCGAGCTGCGTAAGTTTTCCGCCAGCCAATTGAACAAGCTCAGGGAACAAAGTTTTAGCGATTACCCAAAACTGAAAGCCGATTATTTTGTCGAATTTGAACAAGCCGAAGGTACGAAGAATTTTCTGAATGCGCAGATGAACTACCCGCTATTAGCAGGACAAAAAGCCAATTTGTATAAATGTTTTTTACCGCAAGCGTGGATGGCGGCGAATCAACAAGGCGTGACGGGCTTTTTACATCCCGAAGGCATTTATGACGAGCCGAATGGGGGCTTATTTCGTGCTGCGGTTTATCCGAGGTTGCGGTCACATTTTCAATTTGAGAATGAATTAATTTTATTTCCTATTGGTGGAACAAGGCGCTATGGAATTAATATTTATGGAAAAGAAAAAAATTCAATTGTATTTCATTTAATTTCAAACTTATTTCATCCTAAAGCGATTGATCAATGTTTTCAACATGATGGCTATGGTGTTGTACCTGGTGTTAAAAATGAAGCGGGGAAGTGGAGCACTGAAGGGCATAAAAGTCGTTTGATTACAGTAAACAATACTGTTCTAGGCTTGTTTTCGACCATGTATGACGATTCCGGAACACCAGCCTTACAAGCCCGTTTACCAGCCTTGCATTCTGAGCAATTGCTCAATGTACTTGAAAAATTTGCCAAACAACCAATGCTTTTGAATAATTTCCAGGGCAATTATTATTCAACACAGTATTGGAATGAAGTTAACGCGCAACAAGATGGCACAAGGAGGAGTCAAACTCAATTTTCTGAATCGTCCTACCAATGCATACTGTCTGGTCCACATATTTATGTTGGCACGTCGTTGTATAAAACCCCGCGCAAGATTTGTACTGAAAAAGGGCATTATGACATTTTAGACCTTACCAGCGTACCGGATGACTACTTGCCACGCTGCAATTATCTTTCAGCCCGCGCCCCAGTTGAATGCCAGAGCCATATCCCTCATGTATCGTGGGTGGAAGAAGGAGATACTCAGGCAAAGCTAGTAACGGAATATTATCGATTTGTGAATCGAGAGATGTTAAGTCAGTCAGGCGAAAGAACTTTTGTTTGTGGGATTCTTACAAAAGGTGTGGCTCATATAAATACTTGTTTGAGTACATGCTTTACCAATAACCAGATTATGCTTGATTTTTACTCAATGTGTTTATCTGTGCCGGTTGACTATCGTGTTAAAAGTACAGGTATGGGACATGCTAATACTTCGTTAATTAATCAATTGCCTGTTCTGACCAATGAAATATATCGTTATTCGTTACATCTACGAGCGTTGACGTTAAGCTCTCTAACTACGGGATATGCTAATCTCTGGCAATCCTGCTACCACCACACCTTCACCCAAGACCACTGGGCAAAATCCGACCCACGCCTGCCCAACAGCTTTTTTCAACAACTGGCCCCAAACTGGCTACGCAACTGCGCCTTACGCACCGACTACAACCGCCACCAAGCCTTGGTGGAAATCGACGTATTGGCGGCAATGGCTTTGGATTTGACCTTGGACGAATTACAAACCATTTACCGCGTGCAATTTCCGGTGATGCGCCAATACGAGCAAGACACTTGGTTCGACCGCTCCGGACGCATTGTCTTTACTATTTCCAAAAGCTTGGTCGGTGTCGGCCTGCCGCGCAGAGCCAATAGAAACGACGCTCCTTGCCAAATAAAAACGCCGCCCGCAGACATTAAAAACCGCTGGTTGGATTGGTGCACCGAACACGTCAGCCCCAAAAACGGCCAATTCGTCATCGACACCCGTGCTTGGGCAACCAAATCCGCCACCCTCGGCTGGGAAGACGTGCAACAACTCGATGGCATCATCATCGAACGCACAATTCTGGATGACACTGTCCCAAACGGCCCCATCGAACGCGTCATCCAATACGTCGCCCCGTTTGATTTATGCAGCCGAGAGCAAGATTACCAAACTGTTTGGCGGCATTTTGAACCTTCGTCGGAATAAAAAAACTTTAGCTTTTTTAGTGTTGTTACGGCAATAGCTTTAGTTATTGCAAACAAATAACCGAAGCTATTTTACTCCTAACATTTATCATTTAAGGAATGGCTTATGTCAGATAAAAAGTATTTTTACGATCAGCTTGATGCAGACATTAAAGCGATATTGTTAGCGCAAATTCGTAATCTTTGGACGCATCATTCCACTTCGTTGGAGGGCAATAGCCTTTCGCTTGGAGAAACCGATTTTATTTTGCAAGAAGGGCTAACCATCCAAGGCAAGCCACTCAAAGATCACAATGAAGTGTACGGACATGCAAAAGCCATTGAGCGAATTTACGGTTTATTGCATGGGTCACAAATCACCCATCAAGACCTTTTCCGGCTGCATGAAACCGTATTGACGGAGCGCATTACGGATATTGACCAGCCAGTTGGAAAATGGAAAGTGCAAAGCAATTTCACCACCTATGTTGACGAAAACAACAAACAAGTTTGGCGGGAATATCCATCTCCCCGTTATATCGACACTTTAATGATGCAGTGGCTAGGTAGGTTAAATACCTTTCTTGCAATGGCACTTGATCGACAAGCGGCAGCTAATGCTTATGCCGATTTACATTTGAGCTTTGTCACCATCCACCCATTTTTTGATGGCAATGGCCGCATGGCCCGATTGCTAGCCAACTTACCCGTACTTAATGCCGGATTTCCGCCCATTGTGGTGCCGCAAGAAGACCGTTATCAATACAAACAGTGTTTGTCTGATTTTCAAAACACGGTTGAAAATTTACCTGACTTAAATTATTTAACGAACTTGCCCGATAATGACCACAAACAGCATTTTGTAAATTTGTGTAAAGGTTATTGGTCGCAGACTATTGCATTACTAGATCAAGCCTATGCTATGCAGCAAAAGCGGGCTGATGATTTGAAATAAGTAGTGTCTGACCGAAAAAGCAAAAAATAAAAATCTAACTGAAAGGCTTGCTAAATTTCAGACGAAAATTGGCTGGCTGTTTATGAAAGATGGCTAATACAGCGTTAAATCCGACAATTATTAACAACAAGCAGAATTTTGGCCG
>CANNKH010000178.1 GCA_947504985.1 Methylococcaceae bacterium
CAGTCAGTATTAATGATACCACCCCACAGCAAGGACAAATCTTAACCGCATCCAACTCACTGGCTGATACCGATGGACTAGGAGCGATCAGTTACACTTGGAAATCAGGAACAACATTACTGGGTACAGGTAAAAGTTACACCGTTACCGCTAACGAAGTCGGCAAAGCCATCAGTGTCACCGCCAGCTACACCGATGGTTTAGGTATCATTGAAAGCGTTAGCAGTCCAGCAACTTCGGTAGTCACCGCCGCCCTAAAAGCAGGGGTAACCTTTCAATTGCAAAGTACCGACAGCAACACCAGCGAAGGTAATGCGCTAGTTGATAACACCGCAGGCGCCATCGTGCTATATGGCGTAACGCTAAATACTGCACCGGTTGCAAACCACTCAGTCACCCTAAACTTTAGCAGTAGCGACATCACAGAAGGCATCGTGACACCTAGCCTGACCTTCACCTCGGCAAACTGGAATCAAACTCAACTACTAAAAATCAGTGGGGTAGATGATCTGCTTAATGACGGCAACGTGTCTTACACTATCACTCCCCTTGTTGATGAAAACTTAACCGATACCCTGGAATACTTGACCATATCGATTCCAACTTTTTCGTTACAAAATATCGATGATGTTGAAGACGTGCCCATTAATGACGACACCTCTGGCAACATTGGCACAACGGGCGTTGACTACATGCAAGGCAACAATGGTGCTGACCAGTTATACGGCAATTATGGCTATGATGAACTCAAAGGCGGTTACGGCAATGACGAGCTGTATGGCGAACAAGGCAACGACCGTTTATACGGTCAAATGGGTAATGACACCCTCTATGGCGGCGTACAAAACGACAAACTTTTTGGCGATGAAGGTAACGATACGTTATGGGGAGACGAAGGCCTCGATAGCTTATCAGGCGGTAATGGCAATGATGTCTTAGACGGTGGCACAGGTTTGGATACCCTAGTGGGCGGTGTCGGTAACGACACCTATTATCTAGGCTACGATGCCGTTGATGTGATTGATGATAAAGGTCTATCAACCGATATTGATACCGTCATTATGCCCTATCAACTAACCAGCTATACCTTACCTGCCGGTATTGAAAAAGGCACCATGACCACCGGCAACCAAGCCAACAGCCTAACCGGCAACACCAGCAACAACGTCTTAACCGGTAACGAAGGCAAAAACACCTTAAGTGGCGCGGTAGGTCGTGATTCTTTATTTGGCGGCACCGGCGACGACGTTTTAAATGGTGGTGCAGACGATGACGTATTAGAAGGCGGTGTGGGTAAAGACAACTTGACCGGTGGCGCCGGTAAAGACAGTTTTGTATTTAATGCCGTACTCAAGTCAAATGTCGATAAAATCACTGACTTCAAACCGATTGATGACACCTTCAAACTGGAAAATAAAATTTTCACAAAATTGACAGCAACCGGTGTCTTAAATGCCAACTTGTTTTTTAACGGCACGGCTGCACATGATCCCAATGATTACGTTATCTACAATCCAACCACAGGGGTGGTCACTTATGATTCGGACGGCAGTGGCATAGGTCAAGGGGTGCAAATTGCTGTATTGGGCATCAATCTATCGGTGACGAATGCTGATTTTGTCGTGATTTAAACTTTCCCTAAATAAGGCAACTCGCAAAAAATAAACCACCGTTGGCTGAGCGGAGTCGAAGCGAACGCCCGAATTGCTGGCTTCGACTCTGCTCAGCTAACGGCCTACTCAAATGAGGAATGAGGAGGGTATTGCGAGTTGTCTAAAACGGAGAAAGCATCTCTGCACAAGCGGCTTTCTCCTCTCAATACATAGACCTGTAATTTGGAGTTATAAATGATCAATTTGAAAAAGAGTGCGGCATTTGCCGGCCCAGAAGGCCCAGTAGTGTTGGTAATTATGGATGGGGTTGGCATTGGTAAAAACCTAGAAAGCGATTTTGTAAAACAAGCGAGTACGCCGAATCTGAACTGGTTACATGAGAATGCCTTGTATACGGAGTTGCGGGCGCATGGCGTTGCCGTAGGCTTACCGGATGACGGCGATATGGGTAATTCAGAAGTCGGTCATAACGCCATCGGCTGTGGTCGGGTTTTTGAGCAAGGTGCCGCCTTAATTGGCAAGGCGATAGCGTCAGGCGCGATGTATGCCGATGGTTCGGTTTGGCAAGCGTTGGTTGCTAATGTCAATGACAAATCTTCGACCTTGCACTTTATTGGGCTATTATCAGATGGCAATGTCCACTCTAATATTAACCATTTGGAATCCATGTTGCGCACAGCGAAAACGCAAGGTGTAAAAAATGCGCGGATTCATGCCTTGATTGACGGACGCGACGTGCCGCCAACCTCAGCACTGGAATATATTGACCGCTTTGACGCTTTCTTAAATGAAATCAATGCGGATGGCACTGTTGATTATTGCGTGGCATCGGGTGGTGGGCGCATGAACATTACGATGGATCGTTACGATGCCAATTGGGATATGGTCAAACGTGGCTGGGCAACCCATGTCAAAGCCGAAGGTCGAACCTTTCCATCAATGAAAGCAGCCGTCGAAACGTTTCGCAGTGAAAATCTGGGGATTCTGGATCAGGATTTGCCCGCATTTGTTATTCAACGCGACGGTACACCTGTAGGCCCGATTATCGACGGCGACAGCGTTATTCTCTTTAACTTCCGTGGCGACCGCGCCTTGGAAATTACCAAAGCCTTTGAAGCAGAAGATTTAAAAGAATTTTACCGGGGTAGCAAACTCGATGTGCTGTATGCGGGCATGATGCAATATGACGGCGATCTTGGCGTTCCAGCACACTATCTGGTAACGCCACCCGCGATTGACCGCACGATGAGCGAATACCTTTCAAATGCAGGCGTCAAGCAGTTGGCTATTTCTGAAACGCAAAAATATGGTCACATGACTTATTTCTTTAACGGCAATAATTCCGGTAAATTTGCGACTGAAACGTGGCAAGAAATCCCCTCTGATGTTTGCCCGTTTGAAGATGCGCCACGCATGAAAGCGGATGAAATTACTGATGTGGTAGTAAAAGCCATTGAAAGCGGCGACTATCAATTTATCCGCCTAAATTACCCAAATGGCGATATGGTAGGTCATACCGGTGTCGTCAGCGCGGTCAAGTTGGCCGTTGAAGCAGTCGATGAAAGTGTTGGAAAAATTATGGCGGCGTTGAAAAAAGCCAACGGCATTATGGTTTGCTCAGCGGATCATGGCAATGCTGACGACATGTGTGAACTGGACAAAAAAACGGGCGCCTTGGTATTGGATGAGCAAGGCAGAACTAAACCCAAAACAGCGCATTCATTGAACCCCGTACCCGGTATTATCTACGATCCCTCTGGCGCAGCCAACGCCCGTTTTGCTGAGGTGCCTAAGGCCGGCATTGCCAATCTAGCGGCAACCTGCATTACCTTGTTGGGCTTTGAGCCGCCGGAAGATTATGCGGCGAGTCTGGTAACAGTAGGTTGAACCTTCTGGGTAGCTGGGTTTACAGCTTCTTTTTAAATTGAAAAAACACGCTTCTTATACCGACTTCTTAAAAAGCACATGACAACCCCTATCGAAATCAGCGAATCCGTCCGTCATTACTATGGCCAAGTCCTGCAATCCAGTAACGACCTGAAGACCAGTGCCTGTTGTAGCATCGACGCGATGCCAAATTACTTAAAAGCCTTGCTGTCTGGATTGCATCCCGAAGTGCTGGAGCGGTTTTACGGTTGTGGTTCGCCATTACCACCAGCGTTGGAAGGCAAGACGGTACTGGATTTGGGTTGCGGCACGGGTCGCGATTGCTATCTACTGTCGAAACTGGTCGGTTCTAGCGGACGGGTGATCGGCGTGGATATGACCTCGGAGCAACTGGAAGTCGCCGTGCGCCATCGCGACTGGCATGCCGAGCGTTTCGGCTTTGCTAACGTTGAATTTCTGCACGGCCATATCGAAAATCTGCACACGGTGGGCATTGCCGATAACAGCATTGACGTGGTGGTATCCAATTGCGTGATCAACTTGTCCCCGGAAAAACCCAAGGTGTTAGCAGAAATTTTCCGGGTGCTGAAGCCAGGCGGCGAATTGTATTTTTCTGACGTGTTTGCCGATCGCCGCATCCCCGTGAAATTGCGCCAAGATCCAATCTTGCTGGGCGAATGCTTGGGCGGCGCGTTGTACTGGGAAGACTTCCGCCGTATTTTGCAGGATTTAGGCTGTCCGGATGTCCGCAAGGTCAAGCAAAACCCGATTAGCCTCGACGATCCCGAGGTATTCGCCAAAATCGGCATGGTCAAATTCGATGCCGTCACGGTACGCGCTTTCAAGGTGCCTCTGGAAGACCGTTGCGAGGATTTTGGCCAAGTCGCCATTTACTTGGGCACCATTGACCAACACCCGCACAGCTTCGAACTGGACGACCATCACCATTTCGAAACGGGTAGACCCTTACGTGTGTGTGGCAACACCGCCGATATGCTGGCACGCAGCCGTTATGGCAACCATTTTCAAGTGTTGGGTGATAAATCCAGCCACTTCGGGTTGTTCGACTGCGTGCCCGATCCGCACAAGCAGACTACCACGACGAACGGCGCATGTTGCTGAAGGCAATTGAGCGAGGTTCTATTGGCAGAGCATCGACCGGTGTTGTTCCGCTATACCTTGCTGCAACTACGCGATAACGAACAATTGCAAAATTGTTTGGATAAAAAACGGAAGGACAAATAACAATGATCAACACAGTCATTTTAGAATCTATATTGACCTGTCCAAGCTGTGGATACAGCCAAAAAGAGACCTTGCCCAGCGATGCCTGCCTATGGTTTTACGAATGTCAAGGCTGCCACACTTTGCTGAAACCGAAATCTGGCGATTGTTGCGTGTTCTGTTCTTACGGAAACGTCCCGTGTCCGCCCATACAGTTACAGCAGACGTTCGGAGGTCATGCAGTATTAATGTTGGATTCAGCGTATTAGGTATTGCTATGATTTCATTCTTGATAAAAGGAGGCTGATACTGTGATTTTAAGCGCCTGTATTCTAACTTTTCTAATGGTTACTTTTCCCTTTAGAAAAGAATCAGTTTTGCCTCTTGGCGTAAATATTGATCCATAAATAAATGATTCAACAATGCCCCTATAATTATGATTGGCAACTGAAATAGCATGAATAAAAATTCGATCTCAGTTTTTTTCTGCGTCATAACCAATCTGTTTTGTTTGACTGCCGGCGCTAATGAAAAAAATACACTATTTGATAATTGGAATGTGTCCGGTTATGCCAATCTGGCGGGTTCGGTGGGTAATAGCAAGCCGGCAGCTATCGGACTTGATGACCTCAGTATATTTATTTCAGGGAAGATTAATCCTTGGATAAATCCATTTTTGGAAGCCGAAGCTTACGCTATGCCATTATGGAAAGAATCGCGCGGAGCGATGTTTGATCGGGGCAACTTGGTCATTGAGCGGCTATACAATGATTTTGAGTTTAATGACAGCAATACCTTGCGGATTGGAAAATTTCTAGCACCTATCAATCATTGGAATATCATCCATGCTGCACCTTTGGTCTGGACAGCCAATCGTCCGGTAACTTCTAGTTATGCCGCTGCTAATTATGTTACTGGCGTTAGTGTTCGACATGCTTTTGACTTGATGTCTGGTCATGCCTTGGAAATTTATTGGCAACCCCAGGATGAATTTAGCCCTAAAGCCTTGGAGAGTCATCCCAGGCATTATAATAGTGTGGTTGGTGGACGCTGGATTCTGCACGAAGACTTGGATGGCTATTATGGTGTTGCCGCACAACGGGCAACGGTCAAGGATAGCGACGAAACGCGCACCACCATGAGTGCTGATCTTAACTGGCAATTTGAGGCCTTTGAGCTGGAATCACAAGCGTCTGTAACCTTGCTGGATACCGCCCAACTCGGCATTCGCGATAATGAATGGGGTGCTTATTTGCAGACTGCTGTTCCGGTTATCGATCATTTCTATGCGGTTGCCCGTTACGAACATTTTGAATTTGCACATTACCGCGCCGCAATGGATAGTGGTTTAGTAGGTGTCGTTTATCGGCCTAAACCCAGCTATTCTTTTAAACTTGAATGGCAACAAACTTTTGGTGAAAAATCCGAAAGTCCCACCGGTTTGTATGGTGCTATCGCGGTGTTGTTCTGATGCGCTATTTTTTGTTAATCATCTCCCTCCTGTGTTTGCCGATGACGGTAGCTGCCGATATTTATGTAATTACCAATAAAACATTACCAATAACTGAACTTAGCAAAAACGATATCGC
>CANNKH010000179.1 GCA_947504985.1 Methylococcaceae bacterium
CATTTTTCCGCTTATACGGTCTCGCTAATCGGCAAATACCTGACCTTCGCTTTGCTAGGTTTATCACTCGATTTGGTGTGGGGCTATTGCGGTATTTTAGCGTTGGGACACGGCGCGTTTTTCGCCTTGGGTGGTTATGCAATGGGCATGTATTTAATGCGTCAAATAGGCACGCGCGGCGTCTATGGCGATCCCCTGTTGCCCGATTTTATGGTGTTCCTCAACTGGAAGGAACTGCCGTGGTATTGGTACGGCTTTGATCATTTCGGCTTTGCCATGCTGATGGTGTTATTAGCACCGGGGGGCTTGGCTTTTGTGTTCGGCTGGTTAGCCTTCCGTTCACGAGTCACTGGCGTGTACTTATCCATCATCACCCAAGCCTTAACTTATGCTTTGCTACTGGCTTTTTTCCGTAACGAAATGGGGTTTGGTGGCAACAATGGCTTAACCGATTTTAAAGACCTCTTAGGCTTCAATATTCAATCTGAAGCGGTGCGTTCCGTCTTGTTTTTCTTATCTGGTTTGGCATTAATCATGAGTTTTCTGCTGTGCCGTTGGATTGTCAATACCAAGCTAGGTCGGATTGTCAGGGCGATACGCGATCAAGAATCTCGTGTGCGTTTTTTAGGCTATCGCGTGGAAATGTTCAAATTGTGGATATTCACCTTAGCCGCCATGTTGGCTGGCGTGGCGGGCGCATTGTATGTCCCGCAAGTTGGCATCATCAATCCCAGTGAATTTTCTCCGCTCAACTCCTTAGAAATCGTTATCTGGGTTGCTATGGGTGGGCGCGGCACGTTATATGGCGCTATTATCGGCGCGGTCGTGGTCAACTACAGCAAAACAGTATTAACTGGCTTGTTGCCCGACGCTTGGCTATACATTTTAGGTGGTTTATTCATTGTGGTGACCTTGCTGTTACCTGATGGTATCGTCGGTTTGTTGCAACGCAAACTAAAGGAGCAATCGGCATGACTGTTTTTGCAGATGATTTGTTGAGCGAAAAAACTAAATTAGCCTCTGGTGCGCTGGTCGTGGAAGGTGAATTGGATACTCGCCACGGCCCTATTTTGTACATGGAAGATGTTAGCGTTAGTTTTGATGGTTTTAAGGCGTTAAACAACCTGTCGTTATACATTAATGAAGGCGAACTGCGTTGCATGATTGGCCCTAACGGTGCCGGTAAAACCACAATGATGGATGTGATAACCGGTAAAACGCGACCCGATACCGGCTCAGTCTTTTTTGGGCAAACCATCGATTTATTGCAAATGGACGAACCTGCTATTGCCCAAGCGGGAATTTGTCGAAAATTTCAAAAACCGAGTGTGTTTGATGCCTTAACCGTCTTTGAAAATCTGGAATTAGCGTTAAAAACCAACAAAGGCACTTGGCACAGTTTATTTTTTCGCCTGACGGCTGAGCAAAACGACCGCATTGACGACGTGCTGGCGACTATTGGTTTGATCGATTATGCCCGACAACGCGCAGGCATCCTCTCGCACGGACAAAAACAGTGGCTGGAAATTGGTATGTTGTTGATGCAAGAACCCAAAGTCATGCTAGTGGATGAGCCCATAGCGGGTATGACTCATCAGGAAGTTGAACGCACGGCTGAATTATTATTATCTCTGCAAGGCAAACATTCCATCGTCGTCGTTGAGCATGATATGGAATTTGTCCGTTCTATTGCGCGTAAAGTGACTGTGCTGCATGAAGGTGCTGTGCTGACTGAAGGCTCGATGGATGAAGTGCAAAACGATCCACGCGTTATCCAAGTTTATTTGGGGGGCTGATGTTAAAAATTACCGGATTAGACCAATACTACGGAGAAAGCCACACGCTATGGGATGTCAATCTGGACATTGCCCAAGGCGGCTGCATTTGCCTGATGGGACGTAACGGCGTGGGCAAAACCACCTTGCTAAAAACGATTATGGGCTTGATTCCTGCTAAAAATGGCAGCATCTATCTCGACGGCGCACCATTAGCCAACGGTAAAGCCGAACAACGCGCCGCCTTGGGTATCGGTTATGTACCGCAGGGCAGAGAAATTTTTCCGCTGATGACTGTGGAAGAAAACCTAAAAACCGGACTTCGCGCTGCGCGTAAACATGGGATTAAAAAAGTCCCTGATTCTGTTTATGAAATCTTTCCCGTGTTAAAGCAAATGCTTAAACGCCGGGGCGGCGACTTATCCGGCGGTCAACAACAGCAATTGGCCATTGGTCGCGCCTTGGTGCTAAACCCGCGCCTGTTAATTCTCGATGAACCTACCGAGGGCATTCAACCCAATATCGTCAGCGAAATAGGTGATGTTATCATCCGTCTCAATCGTGCACGTGGCCTTCCCGTTAAATTACCCAAAGCCAACCCAAATGCACTAGGTGAAGTACACGAGGCTATCCATAAAATCTCCCACGAATTAGGTGTAACGGTATTATTGGTCGAACAAAAACTACCTTTTGCCAGAAAAGTGGCTGACCATTTTTGCATTATGGACAGAGGGCGTACTGTCGCTATCGGCGCCATGGACAGCTTAAGCGAGAGCATGATTAAGCACTATTTAACCGTTTAATAGCGGGATATCTATGCTATATCTAGCCGCTATGACTAATTTATAACATCGATTGACATTGGATAAGTTTCCCAAAGATAACATAAACAACAGCAGTGCTGACTTGGCAAGCCAATCTCCCCAAGGTTGGCAAGCCCAACTGGCGTTGGGTTTTGTTCATAAATACGGCAAAACCGTATTGGCGCATCGTCACCATATCGGCCCATTAACCGTGCAACGGCCTTTTTATCCTGAAGGTAACGTGTGTCATGTTTATATATTGCATCCTCCTGGCGGAGTCGTGGCGGGTGATTGTTTAACGATAGCGATTACCGCTGACGCGAACAGCAAAGCATTAATCACCACGCCTGCCGCTGGTAAATTTTACCGTAGTACGGGCGCACTAGCGCAACAAACCGTAACCTTAAAAGTCGCCGAAGACGCCACTTTAGAATGGTTGCCGCAGGAAACGATTATTTATGAAGGCGCACAAGTCGCCTCGCAACTTCGTTTAGAACTCGCTGCCCAAGCACGTTTTATCGGCTGGGAAGTATTGGCTTTGGGTCGGCCTGCGGCTAGTGAGGGATTTACCGCCGGCGAAGTACGCTTGAGTTGGCAGATTTTTCGTGAGCATAAATTATGTTATCGCGAACGCCTAATGCTGGATGCCAACGCATTTACTGCTCGTTGGGGGCTAAATGGACATTCCGCTTGCGGTACGCTGTTTGCTATTCCTGCCACCAAAGTACAGTTAGAAGCGGTGCGGGAGTTAATTGGCGAAAGCACAGGACGCGGCGTAACCTTGATAGATGATCTGCTGATTTGCCGCGCACTAGATGCTCGTGCCGACTGTTTGCAAGCGTTTTTTCAACACGTTTGGCGGATATTACGACCAACAGTGATCGGTCGTGAGGCGTGCGCCCCGCGAATTTGGGCGACTTGATTTAAGTTAATGAGGATATAAATTTAACAGTTAAAAATGTACGACTTGTGTACCCTAAAAAGAGAACCATTATGCAATTAACCGCACACGAAAAAGATAAATTGTTAATTTTCACTGCTGGATTACTGGCTGAGCGCCGCAAAGCACGTGGTCTAAAATTAAATTACCCCGAAGCAGTGGCCTACATTTCCGCCGCGATCATGGAAGGTGCTCGTGATGGACGCACCGTTGCCGAACTGATGGAATACGGACATCGCTTGTTAAGTCGCGATGAGGTTATGGACGGGGTCAGCGAAATGTTGCCGGATGTGCAGATAGAAGCCACTTTTCCTGATGGGACAAAATTAGTAACCGTCCATAATCCGATTGAATAGGAGACGCCAATGATCCCCGGAGAAATCATCCCTGCTGCCGGGGAGATTAAACTAAACGCAGATAGCCAGTGCATCACGCTAGTCGTTGCCAATAGCGGTGACCGTCCGATACAAGTTGGCTCACACTACCATTTTTACGAGACCAATCCCGCCCTGCATTTTGACCGCGAACTCGCACGAGGTTTTCGTTTGGACATTCCGGCAGGTACGGCGGTACGTTTTGAGCCTGGGCAGCAACGACAAATCCAGTTGGTACCCTTTGGCGGTTTGCGCCGCGTGTACGGTTTTCGGCAAGCCATTATGGGTGACTTAGAGGTCAACGTATGAGCATTATCAGTAGACAAGCCTATGCCGATATGTTCGGCCCCACCATCGGCGATAAAGTCCGTTTGGGCGATAGCGAATTATTTTTACAAGTCGAAGCCGACCGCACGATTTACGGCGAAGAAGTCAAATTCGGCGGCGGCAAAGTTATCCGCGACGGCATGGGACAAAGCCAAGTCGATTCCAAAATCGCGATGGACATGGTGATTACCAACGCCTTGATTATCGACTACTGGGGCATCATCAAAGCGGATGTCGGCGTAAAAAACGGGCGCATCGCCGCGATAGGCAAGGCAGGCAATCCCGACATTCAATCCGGCGTGGATATGATTATCGGCCCCGGCACAGAAATCATCGCGGGTGAAGGCAATATCCTCACGGCGGGCGGCATTGACGCGCACATCCATTTCATTTGCCCACAACAAATCGAAGAGGCGTTAAATTCCGGTATCACCACGATGATTGGCGGTGGCACTGGCCCTGCGACGGGTACCAACGCCACCACCTGTACTCCGGGGCCTTGGCATTTACAACAAATGTTGCTGGCGTTGGATGGCTTCCCGATGAATTTCGGTTTGCTCGGTAAAGGCAATGCCAGTTTGCCGAGCGGTTTGGAGGAGCAAATCCTTGCAGGCGCAATGGGTTTAAAACTGCACGAAGACTGGGGCACAACGCCTGCCGCAATTGACTGCTGCTTGGGCGTTGCCGAACGCTTCGACGTGCAAGTGGCGATACATACCGACACTCTCAATGAATCCGGTTTTGTCGAAGATACTATCGCCGCCTTTCAAGGTCGCACCATCCACACCTACCACACCGAAGGCGCGGGCGGCGGTCATGCGCCGGACATCATCAAAGCCTGTGGCTTACCGAATGTATTACCATCGTCCACCAACCCGACGCGACCTTACACTATCAATACCGTGGACGAACATTTGGACATGCTGATGGTTTGTCACCACCTCGACCCCAGCATTCCCGAAGATGTCGCTTTCGCCGAATCGCGCATCCGCCGCGAAACCATTGCAGCGGAGGACATTCTGCACGACTTGGGCGCGTTTTCGATGATTTCTTCCGATTCACAAGCGATGGGTAGAGTCGGTGAAGTGATAATACGCACTTGGCAAACCGCGCATAAAATGAAAGTGCAGCGTGGCGCTTTACCAGAAGACGGCGCAGATAATGATAATTTCCGTATCAAACGCTACATTGCAAAATACACCATTAATCCCGCCATCAGCCACGGCATCGCCCATGAAGTTGGTTCAATAGCAGTGGGTAAACTCGCTGATTTGGTGCTGTGGAATCCGGCATTTTTCGGTGTCAAACCCAGCTTGGTTTTAAAAGGCGGACTGATCGCCGCCGCCGCAATGGGCGACCCTAACGCCTCCATCCCCACTCCGCAACCCGTGCATTATCGGCCTATGTTCGGCGCGTTCGGTGTGACCGCCTCTGCTACGTCCATGATCTTTCTACCGCAAGCGGCTATAGCTGCTAAGTTACCCGAAACGATAGGCTTGCATAAACGCATCGGCGTGGTCAAAAACACCCGCAACATCGGTAAGAAAGACTTAGTGCATAATGCTTATCAACCCAATATTGAAGTTGATCCGCAGACCTATGCGGTGCGTGCCGATGGACAATTATTGACATGCGAGCCTATGGCGGTATTGCCTTTTACGCAGCGATATTTTTTGTTTTAATGTTTGCTACTGACTCTAAAATAAGTTAACCCATGCTAAAGCTCACTGAACTCGCCCCCACTGACACCCAGGCCGACGATAGCCTGACGTTACCTTTTGAAGCTAGGCAAAAAAGCCGTTTACCCGCGTGTACCGACGGCGGTGTAAGAGTCGGCTTGTTTTTGCAACGTGGACACTTTTTGCGTTCGGGTGTCGTGTTGACAGGTGCTGAAAAATTCAGCGTCATCATAAAAGCCGCCGCAGAAACCTTATCCGTCGTTCGTACCGATGACAATCTGCTATTTGCCCGCGTTTGTTACCATCTCGGTAATCGCCATATCGCCCTGCAAATTATGCCCGGCGAATTGCGCTATCTTAGCGA
>CANNKH010000180.1 GCA_947504985.1 Methylococcaceae bacterium
ATCACCGGTATTAGGATCAGTAATCAGGACATTCACCGTTGGGGAACTGGTTGATAATTCAAAACTGCCATTAATTTCACCACCTACCGATAACAGTCCATAATCGGATGGTACTGAAACGTTACGCCCAACCAGACTGGTCGCCTGCAACGCCTGATCGGAACTGATCGAGGTAGAAAAATCTTTAAATGACTGTTGTAAGCCTTGTATCCCTGAAACGGTGCCAAATTGCGCCATTTGCGACAGGAATTCGCCGTTCTGCATCGGTTTTGTCGGATCTTGATGAGTCATCTGCGTGGTCATCAGTTTTAAAAATTCATCCTGTCCCATCGAGGTT
The DNA here is from genome assembly GCA_947504985.1 of Methylococcaceae bacterium. Classification (GTDB taxonomy): domain Bacteria; phylum Pseudomonadota; class Gammaproteobacteria; order Methylococcales; family Methylomonadaceae; genus Methylovulum. Next base: position 338 of record CANNKH010000180.1, read on the forward strand.
TTTTTAGTCGCCTTGGCGCTGTCAAGCGTTGATATTCCCAAGCCACTGTAGGTATTTATGCTGGTCATTATTATTGCCCCATTTTTAATGTCTGTAGAATCAATTGTTTGGCAGTATTCAATACTTCCACATTATTTTGATAAGAACGTGATGCCGACATCATATTAGCCATCTCTTCAACCGTATTGACATTAGGTTTGAAAATATAGCCATTTTTATCAGCCATCGGATGATTAGGGGCATACTCCATAATCGCTGGGGCATCACTTTCCACGATGCCTTTTACGTTAACTTTGCTGCCGGCATCTTGTTTATCAAGCCTGTTTTTTAACTCGGCGGCAAACACTGGCTGCCTAGATTTGTAAACATCACCTTCACTGCTGCTGACGCTATTGGCATTGGAAATGTTACTGGCGACTAAGTTAAGCCGGAGCGACTGGGCATTCATACCGCTACCGGCAATATCAAATATATTTAATGAAGACATGGTTATTGCCCCCTGAGTGCCGTCATTAATCCGGCGAATTTATTGGTAACAAATTGCAGGCTGGCCTCATACTGAACCGCATTCTCCGAATATTTAGCCTGTTCAATATGCGATTCAACCGTGTTGCCATCTAATGAAGCTTGATACGGGTTGCGATACATTAAATTAGCCCCCAACAATTGTTGTTCTGATGCGATATGACCGGTCTGTGTTCGATCCAGACTCACATTGGGTGGCATGGTTTTTTTTAGCACAGAGGTAAAATCCATATCGCGGGCTTTGAAATTGGGAGTGTCCGCATTGGCTAAATTAGCCGCCAATACCTCACTGCGTCTTTCCCGTAAAGTGAGCGCTTGCGGATGAATGCCCAGTGCTTTGTCAAAATTGATAGTCATGATGATACCCCGTAGGCTGATACAAAAAGCGTGTGTAAAAAACATAAGCACAGCACATGCCAACAACAAATAAACAAAATAAATCATAAAGATATAGCAATAACTCCTACAATAGAGCGTCAATAAATTGGCTAAAGCCGAGACACCAATGGATATTTTCATGGCATTAAACATGCAGTCTCTTTATAACGTCATTCATCCGGCATACTAATGAAAAAATACAGACCCCTTATGATAATGCTCAGTATGATCTGTACCTTAAGTCATGCAGAACAACGCTTCCAGACGCATGAATCCATTTATCAGATAGTCAAAAATACCCTTGCCAAGAAAACCAACCAACCTGCTGACTACAACATTAATTTCATTCCGCTCGATAGCCAATTACAGCTACCGGAATGCACTAAGCCGCTGGAAGCTATCGCAACAACAGAGGTCATAAAGGCAGGCAGAATATCAATACGGGTCAATTGCAGTGCTACAAAAAAGTGGGCGATCTATGTTTCTGCCATGATAACTGTCTACGAAAAGATACTTATCTTGTCTCAGCCAGTACAGCGCGGCGAGATCATTACGTCTGCTCAATTTTTCAGCGAAAGAAGGGATGTTTCCAGACTCAGAGAAGATTTTTTTACAGAAGTTGAGCAAGTTGAAAACAAACAAGCGACTCGCCCGTTAGCCACCGGTACTATTCTGAGCCTTCGAAACGTAAGCGAACCAGTAATGGTAAAAAAGGGCGACAAAGTCGTTATCAGCAGTTCCAATACTGCGTTTTCTATTACGATGGGCGGTTTAGCGATGATGGATGGCGTTAAAGGACAGCGCATCCGCGTTAAAAATGAAAATTCGGGGCGGCTCATTAATGCCACAGTTGTCGAGCCTGGACTGGTCTCTGTTAAATAATCAGTGGCAATGTAAAACACACTATCCCTGGTTATGCTAACAAGCGATTGCTAATGGCGGATGGCAAGTTAGTTTCCACCGCCTTCTGGCTAAGGAATCGAGTTAGTTTTCCTGCCTAATAAATTCTTTGATCGTTAGGGTTTAGAGGTTACCTATGATGCCAGCTTCTGGTATATTCGAAGGGCTGCAACCGCGCTTGCTACACTGACTTGAATACGGTTGCTCAGGTCAGTAATAATAATAAAAAATTAATTGATGAGATGGAGAATGGTTATGACTGAAGTATTATTTACATTGACGGTTATTTTTGCCGCATATATTGCTTATGTGATTGTAAATGAAAAGAAAGTAGCGGATAAATTTCCAGAATCAGAACCTCTGGCTAAAGCAGTAGTTGCTGTGGAAGCAACCCAGCCAGAGCCCGCTATTAAGGAAAATGTTGCTAAAAATAAACCGTCAGTAATAGTAAAAAAACCGGTTATAGCATCAACAAGCCCTTCAGGAAAAGGGAGTATACGTAATCCTAAAACAGGAGAAATTGCGGTAGTCACCAGCAATTATCGGTTTACCAAACGCTGGATAAAAGAAGCATTGGTTACTGAAGGCTTGCTAAGCAAAATATATAAAAATAACGAATTGGATGCTGAAACCGATATATTGATTAAATCGGCATTATTGAAACTTGAAGCCATAGATAAATATCGCATTATTCTCAACTCATGAGGTATGAACTAAGTTGTGCCCTAGAGCGCGTATTCGGACGGCACCCAAGGGCAGTGTGCGGATAAATTCGAGCCTGCATTATGCTGAATTACTTGGGGTATTATGAAGAATAGTTTCTAAACAGCTGGTTAGCCCTTTAATAACAACGCTTCTTTAAATAATATAAAGTTGATAGAATCAATGGGTATTTATTTATTGAGGATAACCATGAACGTTATAGAAAGAATTAAAGATCAGATTGAAAATAATCCTGCTGTTTTATACATGAAAGGCACGCCTGATTTTCCGCAATGCGGATTTTCAGGACAAGTCGTACAGATATTGGATATGTGTAAGGCAAAATACATGTATATCAATATCTTTGAAGACCCAGAATTACGCGAAGCCTTGAAAGACTATTCAAACTGGCCGACTTATCCGCAACTTTATGTTAACGGTGAGCTTGTTGGAGGTTGCGACATCATTATTGATTTGCACAAAAAAGGCGAGTTAGTCGCTATGCTGGCAGCAGTTGACGCAATAGCGTTATAGGATTTGACTGGAAATAATGTTTTGAATAGCAATACTTCGGATAGCGGTTAACCCGAAGTATTTCTTTGCCAACGCTTATAGAAACTTGGTATATGAGAACTGATACCCAGCCTATCAAGAATGACTGAAACCAGGTACGCGTAACGCCTTTATATTTTCGTTCGTCCTAAACCGAACGATTCCGCCAACATCAACATGACACCCAAGGTAATGGCAGCATCGGCGATATTAAATGCTGGCCAGTGCCATGTGCCGTAATAAACATCGAGAAAATCGATGACATAACCATAAGCCAAGCGGTCAATTAAATTGCCGATAGCACCACCCAGCACCAACGATAATGCCGCCGCCAGTAGGGTTTCCTGTTTTTGCAAACGCGCCAGCCAGACGGTAATGCCGATACTTATGCTTAAGGCAATTCCGGCGAAAAGCCAGCGCTGCCAGCCTCCCGCTTCACTTAAAAAACTGAACGCTGCACCGGTATTATGGACATAAGTCAGATTAAATGACGGTATTAGCGGAATGGATTGATAAAGTGACATCGTGCTATCTACCAACAATTTACTGCCTTGATCGAGAACTAGCGCCAGCAAAGACAGCCATAACCATTTAAGCATAACGCCTCACTTCGCCTGCACCTGCGACATTTTCAACACAACGGCCGCATAATTCTGGATGTTCTGCGTGTTCGCCCACATCATGGCGTTGATGCCAGCAGCGTACACATTTAGTATGCTCGGACACGATGACTTTTAATTTAACGCCATCAATTTCAGTTTGCACGGCATCGTCAGGACAAGCTTGATCCGATATGACAACGGCATCCGAGGTGATAAAGATGAAATGCAGCTCATCTGCCAGCTGATTCAAGTCGGCATAATAATCTGCATTGCAATAGAGTTCGATTTTGGCATTCAGCGAGGCGCCAATATCACCTTTAGCGCGACTTTTTTCCAGTTCTTTACTGACTTCTGTCCGCACCGACATGATTTTTTGCCAGAATTCACGGTTCAGCACCGAACCGGCATCTAGCTCGACCAAGCCTTGATACCAGGTTTCCAAAAATACTGATTCACTACGGACACCGGGCAGATATTGCCAGATTTCATCAGCGGTATAACTGATAATCGGTGCCAGCCAACGTGTTAAGGCTTCCAGGACATGATACATCGCGGTTTGTGCGGAATGTCGCGCCAAGCCGTCAGCTTTAGCCGTGTATTGCCGGTCTTTGATAATGTCCAAATAAAAGCCACCGAGATCAATCACGCAAAAATGATGCACTTTTTGATAGATCGTCTGGAATTGATAGGCGTCATAAGCCGCCTTGACGTCTTCTTGCAACAAAAATGCCCTATCGATTATCCAGCGATCAAGCGCCAGTAAATCAGGGGTAGCTACTTTATGCTGGGCAGGGTCAAAATCGTCCAGGTTGGACAACAAGAAACGCGCGGTATTTCTAAGGCGTCGGTAGCCGTCGGAAGTGCGCTCAAGAATTTCATCCGATACGCGCATTTCGCCGCGATAATCGGTGGCTGCAACCCACAAACGCAACACATCCGCGCCCAGATTTTTCATAACCGCTTGCGGCGGGATGACATTACCTTTGGATTTGGACATTTTTTCGCCCTTGGCATCCACGGTAAACCCATGCGTCAATACGGCTTTGTACGGGGCAATGGCATTCATCGCGACCGAGGTCAGCAAGGAAGATTGAAACCAGCCGCGATGCTGGTCTGAACCTTCCAGATATAAATCCGCTGGAAAATGCAGCCCTTCACGTCGTTTCAGTACAGCGGCATGAGTAACGCCGGAATCAAACCAGACATCCAAGGTGTCGGTTATTTTGTCGTAATCCGATGCTTCACTGCCCAATAAATCTTCAGTTTTCAGCTCAAACCAAGCCTCTATACCGTGTTGTTCGATACGCAAAGCCACTTGTTCAATCAACTCGACAGTACGCGGATGCAATTCGCCGGTTGCTTTATGGACAAACAGTGCAATCGGCACGCCCCAGGTGCGCTGGCGCGAAATGCACCAATCAGGGCGACCATCAATCATGCTTTCGATACGCGCTTGACCCCAGTCAGGAATCCACTCTACCCGCTTGATTTCGTTCAATGCGTGTTCGCGCAACTCGTTTTTATTCATGGCGATAAACCACTGCGGTGTGGCTCTAAAAATAATCGGCGTGTGGTGTCGCCAGCAATGCGGATAACTGTGCAGAATGGCATGGTGATGCAGCAGCTTGCCTTTTGCTGTTAGCACGTCAATAACATGCGCGTTGGCGTTGAAGACATGCTCACCAGCAAACAATTCGGTGCCGGGCAGGAATACGCCATCGCCACCCACCGGATTATCAATGGGTAAGCCGTATTTACGACCGACGACGTAATCGTCCTGCCCATGTCCGGGTGCGGTATGTACTGCACCGGTACCTGCCTCAACCGTGACATGATCGCCGAGTACAATCGGTACTTGTCGGTCATAAAAAGGATGCTGTAATAATTGATGCTCTAATGCGGCGCCCGCACAATAACCGATGACATGGTGGTTTTGGATGTCATAACGCAGCATGGTGTCTTTTAATAACGCTTCAGCAACGACCAGTCGCTCGTATATGCCATTTTTTTCACATTGCACAACGGCATATTCAATCTCAGCATTTAGTGCGACACCTTGATTGGCGGGTAAAGTCCAAGGTGTTGTTGTCCAGATAACGACTGATAAATCGCCTTGTCCTTCATGTTCAGGGGCATGATGGCAATGCGCCATAAAGCCTGCGGTATCAACCACCTGAAAACGGACATCGATGGCCGGCGAATGCTTGTCTTCATATTCAACTTCCGCTTCAGCCAACGCGGAACCGCAATC
>CANNKH010000181.1 GCA_947504985.1 Methylococcaceae bacterium
CCGCTTAAAAAGCGCTATTTGCTTGCCTTGGGTCGAGGCGAAAAAATGATGGCCTTGTGGCTAGACGATTATCCGCAAATGATGATGGCATTGACTGACCCGCTGCCCGCTTTACCTTATTTTCCGCAACCGTTGGTGCCTTGTGTACGCAATGCCTATGTGCATCAGGAACAGATATGGCTTGCTGTTCATTTGGAACCTTTGTTTTCCGCGCTAGGTACGCGGCAAATCAATCAAGAGGCAACTTTATGAGCGAGTTGCCAACGTCTGTTGACCTTGAAAATCTCGAACATTACTGCGAAACAATTTCCCAGCTTGCCGAACAAGTTGCTGTTGAGGGTTTTTATGGCTTACAAGAGGTTGGTTTGCGGATTGTTGAGGCGATAAACCATCTATCGCCAAATACTGTCAGCCCTGAGCTGTTTGCCTCATTAGCTGATTTGCCCGATATATTCACTGAATACTGCTTTGGTGTTGAAACGACTATTCCCAACATTATTCATACCTTAAGCCATCCTGATTTACAGATTCTACTGACTGATGATACGTTGGTAGCGTTGGAAAATCGGCTTAAGCGAGAACAATTAGTAGAAGATTTACTTGCCGATGAAAACTTGGACGAAGACGATTTTTTTGCGGATTTGAACATACTAACCCCATCCTCTTCAGAAGAAACCGCCGAGCGAGTGGAATTGTTGGTGATGGAAGCGGCACTGATCGAACGTTTGCTGTTAGCACTTGACCCGAATGTCCCCGAACGATTAACCGAGTCATTGGTAATGCTCAGCGATACGCTGGAACGTTACGAACATTCGGCAAACAGCGCCGGGTTTGAAGGCTTGGCGATGATTTGTGAACAAGTTAACGCCAATGTCAGGGATTTTTATCGCGAGCCACATCAATTTACCGTTGAACAGTGGCAGGCGTTGCAAACCTGGATCAGCAACGTTAGTGATTATCTCGCCCATTGCAACGACATCGGCGCGGGGCTACAGATGCTTCCGCAATTAGGCGAGTCGGTTTGGCCGGTGCCCATCAGCATGGCGGCGGCGATGGCGATATTAGCAAAATTGCAAGCTAGCGGTGATGATGAACCGATAGTTCGCAAACAAACTGCCACCCTCGACGACGTGTCTTTGGACTTACCGGAGGAGGTTAATCAAGAATTACTCGATATTTTATTGCAAGAGCTGCCGGTACAAATTCAGGGGTTTTCGGCGGCGATTCTGGGGTTACAAACCGGAGGCAGTCTGGCAGATTTGGAAACCGCGCAGCGTATCGCGCATACCGTCAAAGGTGCTGCCAACACGGTGGGCATCAAAGGCATTGCCGAACTGACTCACTATCTCGAAGATATTTTGATGGCGTGCGCACAGCACCAAAAATTGCCCGGATCGGGGTTGCTCAATACGTTAATTGATGCCGCAGATGGGTTGGAAGCCATGTGCGAATCGTTGACCGAGCAGATGTCCGCACCAGAGGACGCGTTAAGTATCTTACAAAACGTGCTGGATTGGGCAAACCGAATGGATGCCGAGGGTATTGATGACATCGACATGACCGCTGTCCAGCTAACGGATACGGCTGCTGAGGATGTTGAACAAACTGCAATTGTCGAACAGACGGATAAAGCGCAAGCGGCGATGGTTAGAGTTGCCGTAGAACAAATGGAAGATTTTTTTCGGCAAGCAGGTGAGAACATCATTCTCAATAGTCAAGCCAACGAACGTCTGCGGCGCATAAAAAATCATTTGCAAGCGATGCAGTCACAATTTGAGCTGCTGCGACGCTTGGGTGATGAGTTGGATCAACTGATTGATTTAAAGGACTTGTCAGGACGTTCACTGCTTAATTCGGCAGCACCGTTTGATGCCTTGGAAATGGATCAATACAACGAATTGCATACGGCGAGCCGCCGCATGGTAGAAGCTGCGTTTGATGCGCGTGAACTTAATCTGGATGCCAGCAAAGAACTCGAGGCGATGAATAAGTTGCTGGAAGATCAGCAGCGTTTGGCAACGGAAACCCAAGAGGCGATTATGAAAACGCGCTTGGTGCCGGTTGCTTCGATTACGCCACGTCTGCAAAGAAGCTTACGTCAAACCTGTCGATTGACCGGCAAACAGTGTGATTTGGTAGTGTCTGGCGAGTCGTTAATGGTTGATGGTGATACGCTCAATACGCTGCTTGATCCGCTGATGCACCTTTTGCGCAATGCTGTCGATCATGGCATTGAAAACGCGCAGGCACGCTTGAATAGAGGGAAATCGGAACGTGGCAATATCAGCATTGAATTTGAACGTGAAGGTAATGATGTTGTTGTGCGTGTTCGTGACGACGGGCGGGGTTTGGATTATGCCGCCATTCGTGATGCGGCAGAACAGCGAGGCGTAATTACTGCGGATCAAACGCTGACTGAGGATGATTTGCAGCGCTTGATATTACGTCCCAATTTTTCTACGCGCACCCGAATTACCCAGACCTCGGGGCGTGGCGTCGGTATGGATGTGGTGAATTATCAAGTGCTTGCCCAAGGTGGTACGTTGGCGTTGCATTCGGTGTTGGGACAAGGCTTGACGGTTGATATACAAATGCCATTGCCGGTGAGTCGTTCTCACGCCTTGCTTACCACCATCGGGCCTTATCGACTGGCTATCTCCAATAAAGGCATTAAGCAGATTTTGTTTGTCGATTCTACCGGATTGACGCAGACCGATAGTGGCGAAAAGCTAATGGTAGATGATGCGATATATCCAGTCATCAGCTTGAATAAGTTGCTGAATCTTCCTGATTATCGGAAAACAGGACAAACCAGTCGGGCAGCCTTGCTGGTGCAAAATAATGCGCAAGTGACTGCCGTGCTGTTAGATACACTTACCGATAGCCTCGATATCGTCATTAAGACTATGGGGCATTATGTCAAAAAAATACCTGGTTTTATGGGCGCGGCGATTATGGGGGATGGCACCGTTGCGCCCGTTCTGGATGTGCCGGCGTTATTGCGGACGGTGGGGGCGGTGGACGTTTATCTGGAGGATTACCAGAACGATGACGCATTTGCGGTCTCGCCGCTACCCACGGTGCTGGTGGTTGATGACTCGCTCAGTCAGCGCCGTGCACTTGAACAGCTGTTGCATGATGCGGGTTTTCAGGTAGCAACGGCGCGAGATGGTATTGAAGCCGCAGAATATTTAACGGAGACCACACCGGACATTGTGCTGACCGATTTGGAAATGCCGCGCATGAACGGTATCGAATTGACGGCGCATATCCGCACACGCGATAAGCTTAAGGTTCTGCCTGTCATCATGATAACGTCCAGAACGACACAAGCACATCGCAAACTAGCCGAAGACGCCGGTATCAATGCGTACTTAGTCAAACCCGTGCGAGAAGATAATTTATTAGCCACTATCCAGCAGCTTATCGAAGCCAGTGCAGCGGCTTAACAATGCCGTTGAGTAAGTATTTTTGCCTAACAAATTTTCTGGTAAGCATTGCCATAACCTTTTATTGAATAGAGTTTGAATCATGAACCAAGAAAATATTAATTTATTTAGTCGCTTACTTTTACGTCAAAAATTCGGCATTTTGGCATTGCTTGCGTTTACCTTGGTGGGTGTCGCTTTTTATGCCTATATTGATAATCAACAAGCAAAGATTGACATCACTAAGCGTGAGCAGGTCGGTTTGCATCAAGCTAAAGAGCTTATTGCATTGTTGCAAATTTTGCCCAGACATCGTGGTTCTTCAACGGGATTATTGAGCGGTAATGTGGCAATGGCTGACGAAGAACGCGACACTAAAGTTCTGGCGGACAAACAGATTGCTGTGTTTGATGGTTTGCGTAACCGTCTGAATGATCCTGATCTACAAGCTATTTGGGAAAGCTTCAAACAAGATTGGCCTAAAATTACCCAAAAAGTGGCAGATCGTTCAGTCACGCCCAATGATAACTTTCAGAGCCATAGCCAACTGATTGCTAAAGTTCTGGAGGTTTTAGATGTGGTGATAGATAACTCAGGCTTATCACTTGACCCTTATGCAGAATCGTATTTTCTGATGCGAGCCACCTTGGTAGATAGCCCAATATTGACCGAATATTTGGGGCAGGCTAGAGGTTGGGGAACCAGTTTATTAGCGAAAGTGGCAAAACCCATCGTTACTAAAGAAAAAGAACCGTTGACCACTTTTTATACAGTTTCTTTAAAGGATCGCGGTAAATTAAGTTTAATGACCAGTATTGCCAATTCGCATTTATCTGGCGTGACGAGGGATTTTAATAAGGTTTTAAAATATAACCAAACCCTTAAAACGCCTTTAATAGACCCGTTTAAAGCGGCGTCCCAGTCGGTAGATAAAGCAATTAATTTGTCTGAAATGGAAATTATCAGCAAAGCGACACCTAACTACAGTTCTACGGATTACTACAAGCAATATACCCAAGCCATTGATGAAATGTTCAAGGTGATGGATTCCGGTATTGGTGCGCTGGATGCGATGTTCACTCGGCAGATTAAGACCGCCAGTCAACAAATGGTCACTATTTCGGCAATTATTGTCGGGCTGATTATCGTCATTGCCTTGGTTGCTTTATTTATTGTCAGTTCGATTACCCGGCCTATCGGTTTTTTGGCGGGAGTCATGCAAAAACTGGCAGCGGGCGATAATAGCGTGCGTGCGAATTTAAAAACCAGTGATGAGATTGGCGTTATGGGTCTTCAGTTTGACGACATGATGGATCAACGTGAAGTAGTACGGCTTGGTATGGAACAAGAAAATGAAACACTGAACAATTCCATTATTGAGCTGTTGCTATCGGTGGCAAAACTCGCGCAAAAAGATTTGACTGTCAAAATGGCAGTTGCTGATAACGTGACGGGGCCGCTGGCAGATGCGCTAAACCTGCTGTCCAAGGAAATCGCCACGGTGATGACACAGGTGACAAAAATTGCCCATGACGTTGCCGACGTTTCTCAACAAGTACAACGCCAATCTTCTCAGGTTATTGCCGTGGCTACTGAAGAAAAAGGCGAAGTCGAACAAGCAGCCAACGAACTCAGCGCGGCATCCGAAGCCATGCTGGGTATTGCGGAACTTGCCGTCTCTTGTAATGTAGCCGCAGAAAAGGCCATACAAAATACCGATAAAGCCCAAGCAACGGTACTGGATACCATCAACGGGATTACTATTATCAGAGATACCATTCGTGAAACGGAAAAACGGATCAAACGCTTGGGAGAGCGTTCGCAAGAAATTGGCGGTGTGGTCAACCTCATCAACGATATTGCCGAACGTACTCATATCTTGGCGCTTAATGCGTCCATGCACGCCGCGTCCGCAGGTGAGGCGGGTCGTGGTTTTGCTGTTGTTGCCGGCGAAGTGCAAAAACTGGCGGAAAACTCCCGTGCAGCAACCTCAAAAATATCCTCACTGGTCAACAATATCCAGGTGGAAACGGCTGATACCGTTAGTACGATGAACAACGCGATCAGTCAAGTGGTACGCGGAACTGAATTGGCACAACAGGCAGGTAATGAAATGCGCGACACCCGCGATACTACGGCCGATTTGGTGAAGCTTGTGCAAAGCATTTCGACTCGTTCTACCCAGCAGTCCCAAGTTTCCCAGCGTCTAGTAGCGCGTGCTAAACAAATCCAACAAAGTACCGAAGAAACTTACGAACAATTGCACGAACAAAATCTGCAAACCGAACGACTGGTGAATTTGTCTGACTCGCTAGTGTCATCGATTAATATCTTCACTTTGCCGAAAGAAGGGTGATTTTCAGTAAGTTCTACGCCATATTTACCTAGAAAAATAGCTTGAACGGTGAGACTATACGATCACCAATATAGTTAAGCTTTGGAGTTTAATATGAACAGCTGGACTTCTTTCATGGTGCTAAAACATGTTTTTTTAACGGTGGTCTTATTGGTAAATGCTTGCAGCGTGGTTAGCTGCGGTAATTCTGATAAGCCAATTTTGTCTATTAAGCATGTGATTAAAAAATTTGATAACGCAACAAGGTTACAAGGGCAGGTGAGTAGCAAAGACAAACTGATAAAAGCAGGTCGTATTAAAGTAACTGATAGTGAGGGTCAGTTGATTGTTAGTACGGTATTACAGGATAGCAATCATTACCAAGTGGATATTCCGGCTAATACAGATTTGCCCGTTATTTTGAGGTTTTATCCTGAACTGAACAGTCCAGAAGCAGAA
>CANNKH010000182.1 GCA_947504985.1 Methylococcaceae bacterium
ATTGAACATATTGTCGTCTTGCCGTTATATCCACAGTATTCTTCCACCACAACAGCATCGATTTATGATGATTTGATCAAAGAATTGAATCACTGGCGGCATCTGCCAAGCTTTCAGTTTATTAGCGACTATCACCAGAATCCCCATTACATTGCTGCTGTCGCTGAAACCATTAAACAAGCTTGGCATCAGCAGGGTAAAAATGAGTTATTGATGATGTCATTTCACGGCTTACCCGAGCAGTTGACGACATGGGGCGACCCTTATTTTCATCATTGTCATAAAACAGCGGCATTAATTGCCGAACAGCTAGGGCTTAATGATAAAGAATGGATGTTGGTTTTTCAGTCACGCTTTGGCAAGGCTGAGTGGCTTAAGCCTTATTGCGTCAATACCTTGGAAGAATTGCCCGGACAAGGCATCAAAACCGTCGATATGGTATGTCCTGGATTTGCGGTCGATTGTCTTGAGACGCTCGAAGAAATAGCCATTGAAAATAAATCCATATTTATCGAATCCGGTGGTACCGACTACCGATATATACCCGCATTAAATGATACCGATGCGCATGTTGCTGCCTTAATTAAGGTGCTTGAACAAACGCTTTAAATAGCTATAGTTACCCCATAGGCATAAGTATCTACACAAATCCTGAGCCTCGTCATTCCGGCATACCCTCTGGGGCACAAGGGGATTGCCGGAATCCAGAAGCCAAGGAGGGTAATACTCAGTGTTTCTGAGCGTTTTTTGGTGAAAAATAGCTCAAATATTAGACTTTTTCACATCCATGTGACCTAGATTCCGGCAATCCCTGCCGGAATGACGTGCGATAAAACTTGTGTAGATACTTATGCCCATAGGCAACGGGTTTGCTCTAAAGAAAATCTACTCAACTACTTGTTTTTGGCAAAATAACAATAACCGGCTAAAACGATGAAAGAAATGCTTACCACTTGGCGAAATGATAACTGGCCTACTGTAAAATCAACCACACCTTTAGATACTGGCATTGGGGTTATTGATGAAAGCGCATTTACCACGATTGAAGTTGATAAACTTTTTGATGCCGTCAATTATGCATCAACGACCGCCGGTCAAGCGGTATTATTCCGCTCATTAACGCAGCCATTAAATGATCTTGATGAACTTAGGGCAAAGCAGGAAGCCGTTGAAGAATTGTGCGCTAATTCGGCATTAAAAGAGACGCTGGAAAACATCGTGCAAAACGCCGCCAGTCATGAAACTAATTTCTATTTATTATTGTTTGGCGAATTTAAAGGCACCTTGGGCTCGATGCGCGATGCGCATGAAATTGAAGGTTATGGCTACCAGCAATATAAAAAAGGTATCCGTTTTATGCTGGAATTGGTTGAACAGATCCAAGCCATCCCAACCCCACAAAGCCCGTATTTAAAAAACCTATTTGACATCATCTTAACTTTTACTGATACGCGCCCTTATTCATTGATGAAAGGCCCAGCGTATATCACTGAAAATGGTATTCAATGCAAACAGGAACGAAACAGCTCATTCTCGCCTGCTATCATTTTTGTGCCCCGTATCATCAAACCGCTATTACTGGGCTTAACTTTCTTAACACTCTGGTTACTGAGCTATTTTGCCCCTGGGGACATAACACAAGCCATTCCAGATGAAGCCGTTTTCCTTACGCCGTTGCTACTACTCTATTTCCCGATGGTCGGCGGTTTTGACCGTGACCACTGCATTATCCCCTTACGCAACAACTACAAAGCGTCTCCTGCCGTTGCTAAAACCTTAGATGCGCTCGGACAATTGGATGAATTGTTATCCTTTTTAAAATTTGCAGACAACTTTGGACATGATGTCACCTTGCCTACCTTGATCGACAGCGAACATCATCGAATTAATCTTAGTGATGCGAAAAATCCCGTCTTGGGCAAATCCCGCCCAGATTACGTCGGTAATGATCTGGTTCTGGAGGATGACAAACTGATACTGGTCACCGGACCTAATAGCGGCGGCAAAACTGCATTTTGCAAAACCATAACGCAAATTCAACTGCTAGCTCAAATTGGTTGTTTTGTACCGGCAAAATCGGCGACGCTGACCGTTGCCGACAAGCTTTTTTATCAGGCGCCAGAAATCAGTTATTTAAGTGATGGTGAAGGCCGTTTTGGTACTGAGCTAAAACGCACTCGAGATATTTTTCTGGCAACGACAGCCAAAAGCTTAGTGGTACTCGATGAATTATCGGAAGGCACCACGTTTGAAGAAAAAATGGAATCGTCAACAAATGTACTCAACGGCTTTTATCGCAAAGGTAACAGCACTATCCTGATTACCCACAACCACCAACTCGTCGATAAGTTTGTCAAGCAACGCATAGGTTTGCCCAAGCAGGTGGAATTTGCCGACGATGCGCCAACGTATAAAGTCATTCCCGGTATTTCCCGTGTTAGCCATGCTGATCGCGTTGCGAAAAAAATCGGTTTTTCCAAAGAAGACATCGACCATTATCTTGAGGATAGCCCATGAAAATCGGAACACCACTCACAAACAACGCCACCAAAGCCTTATTATTAGGTAGTGGTGAACTTGGCAAAGAACTAACGATTGCCTTACAACGCTATGGTGTGGAAGTGATTGCCGTAGACCGTTATGCAAACGCCCCTGCTCACCAAGTCGCACATCGTAGTCATGTCATCGACATGACCGATGCGCAAGCCTTAAAAGCGCTAATCGCGAAAGAACAGCCCCACTTTATTATCCCGGAACTAGAAGCGATTGCTACTGGGGTGCTATTCGATATTGAAATGGCAGGTGGTTGCACCGTGGTGCCCAATGCTGCTGCCATTCAACTGACCATGAACAGAGAAGGTATTAGAGTTCTGGCCGCTCGGCAGCTAAAAATACCAACATCGGCTTACGCGTTTGCGGATTCATTTGCCACCTTAGAAGCGGCGGTAACCAATTTTATCGGTTACCCCTGTTTTGTTAAGCCAACCATGTCGTCCTCAGGAAAAGGACAATCGCAGGTTAATAATATCGAGCAACTCAAAGACGCTTGGGATTATGCTAAAGCGGCAGGGCGGGTTGATACTGGCCGCGTCATCGTCGAAGCCAAAATTGATTTCGATTTTGAGATTACGTTACTAACTGTCCGGGCTTTAAACGCAAAAGGTGAAATTCAAACCTATTTTTGTGCGCCCATCGGTCACCGACAAGAACATGGCGATTACCGCGAAAGCTGGCAACCGCAAGCGATGTCTAAAGTGGCACTTAGCCATGCCCAAGAGGTTGCCCGTAAAATAACCGACTGTATTGGCGGTTTAGGGTTATTCGGCGTTGAACTTTTTATTAAAGATGATTACGTCTGGTTTAGCGAAGTTAGCCCCAGACCTCACGATACTGGCATGGTGACACTGCTTACCCAAAAGCAAAATGAATTTGAATTACATGCCAGAGCTTTACTTGGACTGCCGGTTGATACCCATTTACATTGCAACGGCGCCAGTGCCGTTATTTTGTCTGAAATAAACAGCACCGAAGTGGCGTACCACGGCTTGGAACAGGCGCTGGCGGTACCGGATAGTGAAATTCGATTATTCGGCAAACCGGAAGCATTGGTCAATCGACGCATGGGAGTTGCTTTAACCACTGCCCCAACGACCGATGAAGCTAGAATCAAAGCGGCCATTGCCGCTAATTTGATAGTGATTAAACCCGAATGACAGGTAACAAAAATGCTAAAAATAGTCATTACTTTATTAAGCGCATTGATAGCAAATTTATTAATATCAGCTATTGCGATTGCGGATATTTATAAATTTGTCGATAGAACCGGACTCATCCACTATACCGACCAGCCTAAAAATAAGCAGTACAAGCGCATTATAACGACCCCACTATCGAGAACACTGCCAACATTGAGCAGTTATACCCCCACCATCCACAGATTTTCATCCGCCAACAAAAAGCGTTTTTCAGACCTTATTGAACAGGCCGCCTACCGACATCAGGTTGATCCTAAACTCGTTCACGCCGTTATTCAAACAGAATCTGCCTACAATTCAACCGCCATCTCATCGGCAGGCGCGGTGGGATTAATGCAACTCATGCCCGACACCGCAAAACGTTTTGGCGTTTATGATCGCAACGACCCCGACCAAAATGTCGATGGTGGCACCCGCTACCTAAAACACTTAATCGGCCTGTTTGAACCCAACCTAGATCTCGCCGTTGCCGCCTATAACGCAGGCGAAAATGCGGTCATGAAATACAATAATTCCATCCCGCCTTACCCAGAAACCCAAAACTATGTAAAGCAAGTGCTGGCGTTATATAACCGCTAGACACTTTGTTTACGGAGAAAATGAGCTTTTTTCTAACTAAGTGACGTGTACGAAACAAGTGAAATAGCCCACCACGCGGTCAAACAGGTGCAAAAAAATCGCCCCCAGTTTCCCAAGGGCGGTTCGGTTATGCAAACATCACTTCAATGCACCGTGTAGTGTGGGCAGGCGGTTTTGCCTTTATGCCCATGGGTACACCCTTTCCCGCACAATCCAACATTGTCTGGGTGGGCACGAACAGCATGTGCCCACCCGGCTAGCGCGAATCCGCTCTACAGCTCTGACCCCAGTTATTTCTGGTATCAATACAAAACCTTTTATGTATAATCATCACCTACTTTTCAATAGGAGTTAAATTAATGTCAAAAGCAATAAAATTATCAGAAAGTTTGATTAATGATGCTGTCATTAATGGCAAGGCACAGCATCGAAGTGTACCTAAACAAATAGAGTATTGGGCTAGGATGGGGAAAATAGCAGATGAAAATCCAGATTTACCATTAACCTTTATTAAAGGTATTTTAACCGGTATAGAAGAAAGTAAAGCAGGCGATGTATCAGATTATAAATTCGGATGATAGTAAAGCAAACCAGCATCTTTAAGCGTCGAGTTAAAAAGATGCATCGTACTGAAAAAGAAGAACTTGATAAAGCGGTTAAAAATATCATCGCTGATCCATCTATAGGTGAAATGAAAACTGGCGACCTAGCGGGTGTCCAAGTGCATAAATATAAGCATAATGCTCAACAATATCTCATTGCTTATGAATATATTGATGATGAATTATTGCTCACCTTTATTGAACATGGGACGCATGAAAATTTTTATCGAGATCTTAAGCATTGATTTAACGTATTATCTTATCGCGTTGGATTTAACATAAAGCCATTTTAAGCGAAAACGGTATCAATTGACATCCACCAACAAGTGCTTATCCAACAAGGCCAAAGCGGTTTCTATTTGTTCAATGCGGCTTTTATGCTTGAGCGACAATAACCGGTCAACCAACGTGGGGGCTATGTTAAGTTTTCTGGCCAAATCCGCCTTACGGGTGCCGGTCGCCAACATCGCGTTATATAAAGCCACCTTACCGGCAATCAGTACCGATAACGCCACGCCTGGCTTGCTGTTTAACGGCGAAGCCACCGGAATTGGTTTACGCTCCTGCATCAGATAAAAAAAAGCGGTTTCCAGCGCGTCAGCGGCATTAAGCAGCGCCTCTTCACCGCTCTCACCAACGGAATAAACAGCGGGAACATCGATAAACTCAACAATAAATTGCCCAGTTTCGGTGTCTTGCTCAATCGCAACGGGATAATAAAACATACGGCCTCCTGTTATTTTAGACCCAAGTCTTTTTTGATTTTATTGGCCAGCGGGTTAGGAATTTCCTTAGCACCGTGAAAAGGGACGATAGCGGATTTTCCGTTAAGTTCAGCGTGTAAGTGACTGCCTTTGCCAGAGCTAAACCGAACGCCCTGTTGCTCAAGCCACCGTTTAAATTCGCTGTATTTCATGACCGCCCCGCTATTTTGCTAGGGCAGTTATAAACATTTTTGTTTATTATGTAAACATAAAAGTTTATGATTGATTTTGAAGTGAGTCGAGGGTATCGGGTAGCCGCGTCGGGTGGGCTACTATCTGCTGACCTTGGGCGGCCTGATGCAGAAGCAGGGTGGGCAGGCTTTTTTGCCCATCATTTCAAACAATTCAATAGGTTGCGCGTGGGCACAAAAAGCGTGTGCCCACTCGGATCCATCAGCATAATAAAAATGTCAGTGTAGCATGGCGTAGGGCGGTTTCGCGCCAGCAAACCGCCACAATGCACACCATGAAAAACAATCAAGCCAGCCCACAAAACATAAAAAACC
>CANNKH010000183.1 GCA_947504985.1 Methylococcaceae bacterium
ACTGTCGGCTGGAAAGGCTTGATTAACGATCCAGACTTGGATTCGAGCTTTAACATCAATAAAGGTCTGCGCATTGCAAGGCAGTTATTACTTGATGTCACCAGTATGGGAATGCCCGCAGCGACTGAATATCTGGATTTAATCAGCCCGCAATATGTTTCAGATTTGATCGCTTGGGGCGCCATCGGCGCACGGACTACCGAAAGCCAAGGCCATCGTGAATTGGCCTCGGGTGTTTCTTGCCCCATCGGCTTTAAAAACTCGACTGACGGTACTATAAAAATTGCCATCGACGCTATTGGTGCAGCCATGAGTCCGCACCATTTTTTATCGCTGACCAAAGCGGGGCATTCTGCTATTTTTTCAACCACGGGCAACGAAGATGTGCATATCATTTTAAGGGGCGGCAATGATCGTCCTAATTATGATGCGGTCAGTGTTGAACAAGTTGCAGAAGGCCTTGTCAAGGCTGAGCTAAGACCTAATATCATGATTGATTTCAGTCATGCCAACTGCTTAAAACAATGCCAACGGCAATTGATTGTCGGTGAAGATGTCAGCGAACAAATCGCCAATGGTGATAGCCGCATTATGGGCGTTATGGTAGAAAGCAACCTGAAATCCGGTAGCCAAAAAATTATTCCTGGCCAAGAACTGGTTTATGGGCAAAGCATCACCGATGCCTGTTTATCTTGGGAAGACACCGTACCTTTGCTGAAAGCGCTCGCCGAAGCCGTCCAAAAGCGCAGAACCAGCCTTGTCAACGGAGGCCTAAGTCTATGATTATTTATGTCAATGGTGCATCCCGTGAATACTCGCAAGCCTGCAGTGTTGCCGATGTGATTGCAGAATTAGGGCTCACCGGAAAAAAAATTGCTGTTGAGTTGAACAAGGAAATTCTGCCATTTAATCAGCATCAAACTCAGCTGTTGCAAGCTGAAGACCGCTTGGAAATTGTCCATGCCATCGGCGGTGGTCAACAAGACTCTTTTATTATTGCCGGTGTCGCTTACCAGTCACGCTTATTGGTAGGTACCGGCAAATACAAAGATATGGAAGAAACCCGTTTGGCAATTGAAGCCAGCGGCGCACAAATTGTCACCGTAGCTATTCGGCGAACCAATATTGGTCAACATGCGAATGAACCTAATTTGCTGGATGTAATTTCGCCTGACAAATACACCATTTTGCCCAATACGGCGGGTTGTTACACCGCCGAAGAGGCGGTTAGAACCTGTCGTTTAGGGCGGGAATTGCTTGGTGGACATAAATTGGTCAAGTTGGAAGTGTTAGCTGATCAAAAAACGCTGTTTCCTGATGTCGCCGAAACCTATATTGCCGCTGAATTACTCGTAAAAGAGGGCTTTGATGTCATGGTTTATACCAATGATGATCCGATTGCCGCGAAACGCCTTGAAGACATCGGTTGCGTCGCGGTCATGCCGTTGGCGGCGCCTATCGGTTCAGGTTTGGGCATACGCAATCCCTACAATATTCTGACGATTGTGGAAAATGCGAACGTTCCCATTTTGGTTGATGCCGGTGTCGGCACGGCATCTGATGCCGCAATAGCCATGGAATTGGGCTGCGATGGCGTATTAATGAACACCGCAATTGCTGCCGCCAAAAATCCGATACTAATGGCATCCGCGATGAGAAAAGGCATAGAAGCGGGACGGGAAGCGTTTCTGGCAGGACGTATGCCAAGACGGCGTTTTGCTTCGGCATCATCACCGATAGACGGCTTATTTTTCTAAAAGATAGGTTTGTGGGTGGGCAATGTTTTTCTGCCCACCGCGTTACTAAACTTTCTGCCTTAAATCCTCGTATGCTTGCCCCTGAACAAATTACCCTAAAAAAAATCCGCAGCTTTATCCTGCGTCAAGGCCGTTTGACGCCAGGCCAACAATTGGCATTGGATAATCATTGGCAGCAATATTGTCTGAATCCCAACACTGATTATGACTTTGCCCAAGTATTCGGTCGTCATGCCCCCATCATTGTCGAAATCGGCTTTGGTAATGGCGAAAGTCTGGCAAAAATGGCTACGGACAATCCCGATAAGGATTATATCGGTATCGAAGTACATCGACCTGGCGTCGGTCATTTACTGATGCTGCTCGATAGCCAAGGCCTTAATAATGTCAGGATTTATTGTCATGATGGCGTTGAAATCATCGAGCATAAAATCCCGGATAATTGTTTGACTGGCGTACATTTATTTTTCCCCGATCCTTGGCCAAAAAAGAAACATCATAAACGCCGCCTAGTTAATGCGGGTTTTGTGCAATTATTGCTCAAGAAGTTAAAGTCAGACGGCTATTTTCATGCCGCAACGGATTGGCAGCACTATGCCGAAACGATGCTAAGCGTACTCTCAGCAGAATCCGGTTTCAGCAATATCAGCGTCACCGGTAATTATTGCGAACGTCCCGACTATCGCCCATTAACTAAATTTGAGCAACGTGGTTTACGCTTGGGACATGGCGTCTGGGACTTGATTTTTAAAAAGGGCTAAGATCAGACAAAGCTGAGGTCTATCTGGCATAACGCATGATTTCACCCGCGATATGCTCAAGCGGCTTTTCCGCATCAACCGCATCCAGCTTTATCGCTTCCTTGGGCATTCCAAACACCACACAACTGGCTTCATCTTGGGCAACCGTATAAGCGCCGGCATTATGCATCTCCCTTAAGCCACGCGCGCCATCATCGCCCATGCCCGTCATAATAATGCCCAAGGCGTTACGTCCTGCCACCTGTGCGACTGATTTGAATAAGACATCTACGGAAGGTTTGTGCCGATTCACCGGCGGGCCATCAAGCACATTAACGTGGTAATAGGCGCCGCTACGCGTTAAACGCATGTGCAAACCACCGGGAGCTATCAGCGCCAAGCCGGGAATTACACGATCCCTATCTTTTGCCTCACGCACTTCAATGGCGCATAAACTATTAAGCCGACTGGCAAATGACGCCGTAAACTTTTCCGGCATGTGTTGCACGATGACAATACCCGGTGAGACGCGTGGCAAGGCGGTCAAAACGACTTCAAGTGCTTGGGTGCCTCCGGTCGAGGTGCCAATCGCAACAATTTTTTCAGTGGTATGCAGCATGGCAGCAGAAGCTTGTGACGCCGCAATGTGTTCAACCGGCTTTGCGACTGGGGCGCTGTTAAACCGTCTCGGCCTGGATTGGGCAGCGATACGCACGCTGTTAATCAATTCACTCGCAGAATCAGAAAGAAAACCTTTGAGTCCAAGCTTTGGTTTTGTGACATACCCGACCGCGCCCGCCGACATCGCTTGCAGGGTAGTTTCAGCACCTTTTTCAGTCAAGGTTGAACAAATCAGAACGGGGGTCGGTCGCTCCGCCATAATGATTTTCAAAAAAGTAATGCCATCCATACGTGGCATCTCAATATCCAGCACAATAACATCAGGCCACTCCACGGCCATTTTACTTTTAGCAATCAATGGATCACCAGCGGTTGCAATGACTTTAATTTGTGGATCTTTAGACAAAACCTCAGATAACACTTGGCGTACTACAGCAGAGTCATCAACAATTAATACTTTTATCATTTCACCTTCTTGTCTGTTTTATAGCATTACCGTTCAACCGAGCGGAAAGTTTACTTAGCTTGGCGTACCCAAACATCACCGTTGCCCAAATTAAAAATGATTTCTCTGTGCCCCGTGCCAAAAAGATGTTCTGAAATAACCGGGATACCATAGGCCGCCAGTAAATACTTACCTGCCTCACCATTCTTAACACCAATATCAAACTGATCGATTCCGCGCTGATCAGGAAACATATTGCCTCCGCCGAAAATCTTGGCCTGACATTCGGTAATTGGTATTTTTTCATCACGTAATTCCCTTACCATCAGCGCCAGCACCTCATCGGCATATTTGCCATCGAGCTTAAGGGGTGATTCAAGTACATATCCGGATCGCTCATTACCCGGTCGCGAAGATAACAGGAAATGCGACATGGCTCCAAATCTAAGGTGCTGATGCCACAAGGTAATCGATACACAAGAACCCAGAATGGTACGCACTTGAAAATCGGCACCGCCTACAAAATATTCACCAGGGTTAAGAAATATTTCAATAACGTCATTGGATTGTGGTGAATAGAGACCTGAATAACCCCATTCAAGGGCTTTATCGCGCTTTGATTTCTTCATAATTTAAATAACTCGGCAACAACTGAGTCACTCTATTTATTCAAAGTTGGAGTGGCTTGGGTCGTTGGCTGCGCGGAGTCGAAGCGAGTAATCTGTACCGCTGGCTTCGACTCCGTTCAGCCAATGGTGGTTTATTTTTTGTGGGCTGCCTAATTATCGACCTTACGATAAATTGACGGCGAAACCATCTGCAAATCACTTTTCATGCCGTTTAGCGATTCCGAATGGCTAATGATGAAATAACCGCCAGGCAGTAAATAGTGTTGAATGCGTTCAATTAACCGTTGTTTGGTTGGCATATCAAAATAAATCATCACATTACGCAAAAAAATGACATTAAAACTTCCCATGTCGGGCAGCTCATTGTTGAGATTGGCGTACATAAACTTAACCCGTCTGCGTAACGTCGGATCAATGAGAAAAAAGCCGCTATATTCGCCACTGCCTTTCAAGCAGTATTTTTTTAACAATGGCAGAGGAATTTTTTCGGTGGCATTGATAGGATATAAACTGCGTTGCGCCTTTTCCAGCATGCGGGTAGAAATATCCGTACCAATAATTTCCCACTGACCCAGTTTAGGATATTCTGCGATTATCATCGCCAGTGAGTAGGCTTCTTCGCCGCTTGAACTGGCGGCGCTCCACATTCGTAAGGGGCGACTGGCGGGGTGATTAGCTAAAAAATGGCTGTTGAGAAAGTTGAAATGCTGGACTTCTCTAAAAAAATAGGTCTCGTTAGTGGTCAATAAATCGATTGCCATTAACGTTTCCTGCTCAAATTCAGGCTTACCTAACAACCGGAAATATTCGCTGTAAGTGGAAAAGCCATAATAGCGCAAGCGCTTTTCCAGGCGCCCAGAAACCAACGCTTGCTTATTGTCATTTAAGGCAATACCCGCATTTTTATACAAATACTCTTTTATCCAGATAAATTCGTGCTTTTCTAATGACAGAGAACCATACCAATGAGCTGCGTGTTCTGATTTAATTGCTACCATGCTCCATTTCACCCACAACTGCTTTACTTAAATTTGCCATCTCGTCCACAGACAGCACACGATTGACATCAAGCAGTATGATAAATCGTTCGTTTCGCTTAGCCATACCGTTGATGAAGTCAGGGCGAATACCCGTACCAAAACTAGGCGGTGGCTCAATGTCCTGTTGACTGATATCAACCACTTCATTGACCGCATCGACGATGATGCCAATATCCTGACCTCGATCATCATTGTTTTCGGCAAGGGTTTCAACAATGACAATCGCGGTGCGTTTAACAATCTGAGTGCTGCCCTTGCCGAAGCGGGCGGCTAAATCAACTACCGGCACCACGCTACCTCGCAAGTTAATGACGCCACGCACAAACGCAGGCATCATCGGTACTTCGGTCAGTTGGCCGTAATCTATGATTTCCTTGATATTTAAAATACCCAACGCGTAAAGCTCGCCTCCCAAGACAAAAGTAAGGTATTGACCGGCATGGGCTGTTTTTTGCTCCGCTTTCACAGCGGGTAATTTCTCGGCTATTGTTGCAATTGCTGTCATATTGCACTCCCCGTGCTTAATTTCATCGTTAATGACACTTACCGCGTTTTCAGATTAGCCTAAAAGCGTTCAAATTTGCTTAAGTCATAGTCTCCAACACCGTTCTTTTTACGACTCACGGGCGTTGCAGAACCTTTTTCTGGTTTTTGGAAACCTTTTGACGAAAGGCGACCGAATGAAGAGGTGTTGCCCGAAATTTTGAAAAAACTCATCAGGCTTTGCAATTGCTCAGCTTGGCTAGTCATTTCTTCGGCGGTAGAGGCTAATTCTTCGCTGGCAGACGCATTTTGCTGGGTAATCTGGCTCATCTGGTTCATTGCCGCATTGATCTGGCTAACGCCACCGGATTGTTCTTGCGATGCCGCCGCAATTTCCTGCACCAAGTCGGAGGTTTTGCC
>CANNKH010000184.1 GCA_947504985.1 Methylococcaceae bacterium
CAACTGTTATTTAACCGCGAGCAGCGTTATTGCCTAGTCAATAACAAAGATCTAATTGTTGGTCGTATTATTGGTCATGCGGATGGTTTCGGTTTTATACGTCCTGATGACGGTTCGGATGATTTATTTCTATCGCCGCGTGAGATGAATCCTTTGCTGCATAACGATCGTGCCATGGTGCGTATTGCTGGAATCGACAAAAAGGGGCGTAGGGAAGGTGCAGTTGTTGAAATTTTGGAGCGCAATACTCACCAAATAGTCGGGCGACTCTACAAGGAAGATGGTTTTACTTATGTTGTGCCTGACAATAAAAATATCGCTCAGACGGTATTGTTGCAAAAAGAGGGCGTAGGGAATGCTAAGCAGGGACAAATCGTTGTTGCCGAAATAGTTGAGCAACCGACCAAGCTGCGTCAGCCAATTGGTCGTATTGTTGAAGTGTTGGGTGATCATTTGGCGCCTGGTATGGAAATCGAAATGGCGATTCGCTCTCATGACCTGCCGCATATTTGGCCTGAAGAATTGCTTGATGAGATCAAATCATTAAGCCCGGAAGTGCCTGAATCGGCAAAAGAAAATCGGGAAGATTTACGGAAAACGCCGTTGGTGACCATTGATGGTGAAGATGCTCGCGATTTTGACGATGCCGTTTATTGCAAAAAAACCCCTAAAGGTTGGAAGTTACTGGTTGCGATAGCCGATGTTTCGCATTATGTTCAAGTCAATAGCGCATTGGATAAAGAAGCCAAAAATCGCAGTACCTCAGTGTATTTTCCTGAAAACGTTATTCCGATGTTACCGGAAATATTATCTAACGGCTTGTGTTCACTGAATCCACAGGTAGACCGATTGTGTATGGTCTGTGAATTGCTGATTGATAGGGAGGGTAAAGTGACACGCGCCCGTTTTTTCGATGCGGTGATGTGTTCCCATGCCCGATTGACGTATACCGAGGTAGCCAAAATACTGGTCGATGGGGATTCCGATCTAACCGAAAAATATAAGGTATTGATGCCGCATTTGCGCGAGTTATACGCATTGTATAAAGTAATGCGGGTTAGCCGTGAACAGCGTGGAGCAATGGATTTTGACACACAGGAGACGCGGATTATTTTCGGTCAGGATCGCAAAATTGAAACGATTGTCCCAGTGGTGCGCAATGATGCTCACAAACTGATTGAAGAATTCATGATTACTGCCAATAGTGCGGCAGCCCGCTATCTGAACGCAAAAAAAATTCCCAAGCTATTGCGCGTACACGAAGGCCCAAGTGCGGACAAATTATTTAATCTGAAAACCTTTCTGGGCGAGCTGGGTTTAAAATTTGGTGGCGGTGTTAATCCAACGCCACTGGATTACATGCACTTGGTCGATGCTATTAAAGGCAGGCCTGATGCACATTTAATTCAGACAGTCTTGTTACGTTCAATGTCACAAGCGGTTTACAGTCCCGAGTTAAAGGGGCATTTTGGTTTGGCGTTAGAGGCTTATGCACATTTTACGTCACCGATACGTCGTTATCCTGATTTGTTAGTTCATCGGGCTATTCGACACTGTTTGCAAGGTAAAAGTGTGGCCAGTTTTGTTTATGGCGTTCCTGATATGGTCTTGTTGGGCGAACATTGTTCAGCCAATGAGCGCCGCGCTGATGATGCCACGCGGGACGTCGTTAGTTGGCTTAAATGCGAATACATGATGGATAAAATTGGCGAAGATTTTACTGGCATCATTTCAGCGGTTACCTCGTTCGGTTTCTTTGTCGAACTTGCGGATATCTATGTTGAAGGTTTGGTGCATATTAGCAATCTGGGTCAGGATTATTTTCATTTTGACCCGACCAGTCATCAGCTAAAAGGTGAGCGCACCAATACCCATTACCGTTTAGGTGATAGCGTCAAGATTAAGGTTGCCCGTGTCGATCTGGATGAAAAGAAAATTGATTTTGAGCTGATACACAAACAGGAAGCAAAGCATTTAAAACCTGATGGTAAGCCCAAGAAAAGACGGCGCAAGAAATAACCAAAAATTTAATGTCAAGATGAATCAGTGAGAATCTAATGCCATTAGCAAAACAATTAAAAATCGCGGTAGAAGATTATTTGCAAGGTGAGCTCAGCAGTGACATTAAACATGAATATGTTAATGGTGATGTTTACGCCATGGCTGGAGCCAGTGAAGCGCATAATTTAGTGACGGGTAATTTATTTGCTGCTTTACATAATCATTTGCGAGGCACGTCTTGTAAAGTTTTTGTTTCTGACATGAAAACGTATATACAGACTAAAACAGTGGATCGTTTTTATTATCCTGATATCCAGGTTTGTTGCCAAAAAGAGGATGCTGCGCATTACTACAAACAGTCGCCTACATTAATTATTGAAGTCTTATCAGATTCTACCCAGCGTGCTGATCGAGTCGAAAAATTTGATAATTACCGGCAGATAAAAAGTCTGGAAGAATATGTATTGGTTTCGCAAGATAAGCAAAACATTGAAATTTATCGTCGCGCTGATGACTGGAAAATAACTCGAGCAACTGAAAATGATAACTTTTGTTTTGTTTCGCTGGGGCTAAACTTGAATGTAACTGATGTTTATCAGGGAGTGAATTTTTTTAACGATATTAGTTCGTCAGATCAAGCTATTTACAGTAATGCACTAAACAGCCAACGCAATAATTTTCCAAGATAAACATGAAACCAAGCAAACTATACGGCTTGCATTCTGTACAAGCCGCTCTCGATTATTCGCCGAAAAAAATCAACAAAGCTTGGGTAGATGAGCAACGGCAGGATAAACGTTTAACTCAGGCGATTGAAGATTTGCTTGATCTTGGCATCGAACCTGAAAAAGTTGATCGAAAAAAGCTAGATAAACTTGCTGAAGGTAATCATCACCAAGGCATCGTTATCGAAGTTGAGATGCCGGTTGAATTATCGGAAAACGATTTAAAAAATGCAGTGGAAAATCTGACGACAAGCGCCTTGTTTTTAGTGTTGGATAATGTGCAAGATCCCCATAATCTTGGTGCGTGTTTGCGTACTGCCGATGCAACGGGCGTGCATGGCGTTATTATTACCAAAGACAATGCCGCTGGCATTACGCCGACGGTATGTAAAGTAGCGAGTGGCGCGGCGGAAACGGTACCGGTTTATCAAGTGACTAATTTGTCGCGTACTTTACGTTGGTTAAAAGCGCAAGGTATTTGGGTGATGGGAGCGGCAGGTGAAGCCACACAAACGATTTACCAAACGGATTTTAATTTGCCACTCGCCTTAGTGGTTGGCGCGGAAGGCAAGGGGATGCGTCGATTGACCCGCGAACAATGTGATTTACTGGTTAAACTACCGATGCTGGGGCAGGTGGAAAGTTTGAATTTATCAGTAGCAACGGGAGTATTACTATATGAAGTATTGCGCCAACGTTTAAATAAATGACTCAATCCAGTCCTATTTTGCAAGCTAGCGGATTAAGCTGCATCCGTGATGATCGAGTACTGTTTAGCGAATTGACGTTTACGCTCAACGTTGGTCAAGTTTTGTTATTGGAAGGTAAAAATGGCAGCGGCAAAACGTCGTTGTTACGCATCCTATGTGGTTTTAGAGAGCCTGATGCGGGGCAAATTTGTTGGTGTGGTGAGTGTATTAGTGACAGTCAATACTATGCGGATATGGCTTATATCGGTCATCTTGATGGCATCAAAAAAGAGCTGACGGTATTTGAAAATCTAAGTGTCGCATTGGCTTTAGGCCGACCAGGCCAATATCCGCTGTCTGATGCGTTAGTACGTGTGCAACTGTCGGGTTATGAGGATGTTTTAGTGCAAGCATTGTCGGCAGGGCAAAAACGCCGTTTATCACTAGCGCGTTTACTGGTGACGCAAAACCGTTTATGGATACTCGACGAACCGTTTACCTCGCTAGATAAGCAAGGCATAAAACTGACTGAAATCTTGATGACCGAACACACTGCCAGCGGCGGGTTGATTGTTTTAACGTCGCATCATGACCTTAATCTACCTGCCGTTGATGTTCAACGCATTCATTTATCCTGATGTCCTTAACTCACGCCTTTTTTGCCATTCTTCGCCGCGACTTAATTTTAGCCTTGCGCCGCCGCTCGGAAATTGCTAACCCCCTGCTGTTTTTTGTACTGGTGATTACTTTGTTTCCGTTAGGTATAGGCGCCAGACCCCAGTTATTACAGGCAATTGCGCCCGGTATTATTTGGGTATCCGCTTTGCTGGCGGCGATGTTATCGCTGGACAGCTTGTTTCGGTCAGATTTTGATGATGGCTCCTTAGAACAGATTTTGCTCAGCTCACATCCTATATCCGTGCTGATTTTAGGCAAAATCGTAGCGCACTGGTTAGTTACCGGTTTGCCGTTAATACTGATTGCACCGTTATTAGCGGTATTTTTGGGTATGCCGCAACCCGCTATCGGCGTACTGTTACTCACGTTATTACTGGGAACACCTGTGTTGAGCCTAATCGGCGCTATCGGTGTTGCGTTGACCGTAGGATTACGGCGTGGCGGCATGATTTTATCGTTGCTGGTGTTGCCACTCTATGTACCCGTGCTGATATTTGCCGGTAATGCCGTGGAAATGGCGGGTAACGGTTTGCCAGTCACCGCACAGATTAATATTCTGATTGCCATTTTATTACTGACGCTGGTTTTGGCGCCGTGGCCGACTGCCGCTGCATTAAAAATGAGTATGAGTTGAGCTAAGCGCTAATTTTGTTTCCTGAACTTTTAATCTTAACCCTATGAAATTTATACCAGATCCTGTCGGTCGATTCTTTCATCGCATGGCCTCGCCGCCGCATTTTTATGCATTAACTGAAACGTTAATGCCTTGGTTGACTGCTATTTTTTTAATTTTTTTGGCCTTGGGGTTGTATGGCGGTTTGTATCTGGCACCGCCCGATTACCAGCAAGGTGACAGTTATCGCATCATTTACATTCACGTCCCCAGCGCGTGGATGTCGCTGTTCATTTATGTGGTGATGGCAATGGCAGGCGCAATTGGCTTGATTTGGCGTATTAAGCTCGCAGAAATCGTCGCGATCAGTAGCGCTTCAATCGGTGCCAGCTTTACCTTTATCGCCTTGGTGACCGGCTCTTTGTGGGGCAAACCCATGTGGGGGACGTGGTGGGTGTGGGATGCGCGGCTGACTTCGGAACTGATCTTGCTGTTTTTGTATCTGGGCGTAATCGGCTTGTACAATGCGATAGACGACAAACGCACAGCATCCAAAGCCGTGGCGATTTTGGCGTTGGTCGGCGTGGTCAATATCCCGATTATCCATTACTCGGTCGAATGGTGGAATACGCTGCACCAAGGGCCTACCGTGACCAAAATGGACAAACCATCCATCCATGTCAGTATGCTGGTGCCGCTGTTATTGATGGCGATCGCTTTTAAATTTTATTATGTTATCGCCATGTTGCAACGGGCGCGGTTGGAATTATTGCAACGTGAACGCACAGCAAGCTGGGTAAAAAAAATGCTTATGGAGCAACAGTTATGAGTTTGCAAGAGTTTTTTGCAATGGGCGGTTATGCTTTTTATGTCTGGACAAGTTACGGTATTTGTTTCGTAGTGCTTTTAGCAAATATCGTACTACCCATTGTTCAGCGTAGACAATTTTTACGTCAACTCGCACATAAACAACAACGTCAAAATTTATGAAACCGGCAAGAAGACAACGTTTAATTTTAATTATTTTAATGATCATCGGCATTGCGACTGCCGTTGGTTTTGCGCTTAAATCGTTCAACGAAAATCTGATGTATTTTTTCTCGACGACTGATGTTATGACCGGCAAAGCGCCGAAAGCCGCGTTGTTTCGATTAGGTGGCATGGTGGTTAAAGGTTCGGTGCAACGTCCCGGCGATGGTTTGACCGTGCGATTTAAACTGACCGATTACAGCAAAGAAGTTACTGTTGAATACACAGGTATTTTGCCGGACTTGTTCAGGGAAGAGCAGGGCATTGTTGCCAACGGCAAACTGGACAGTCGCGGTGTGTTTGTCGCTGAGGAAGTGCTGGCAAAGCATGATGAAAATTACATGCCGCCAGAGGTTAAAGCGAGCTTGAAAAAGCA